>CAZPPN010000377.1:0-2109 GCA_964588425.1 uncultured Ruminococcus sp.
GTACGGTTTATTCGATCTGACAGAAAAACGCTTTGAAATCTCTCGGAATACAGAGATCATCAAAGCGTTTGTTTTTTTATATTCTGTTCAGCTTGTCCGCGATCATGCAGAAATCGGTGATTGAGAGCTTTTCGCCTCTGATATCGGGTCTGATTCCGCATTCTTCAAGAACTGCGAGTGTTTTTTCCTTGGAATATTTTGATCCCACGGAATTTATGAACGTCTTGCGGCGCTGAGAAAATGCGAGTGTGATGAGATCGCTTGTTTTCTCGGCAAGGCTTGCACATTCTTCTTCGGATTCGGGTGACTCGGGATACACTTCCCTGATTCCGCCGTGAGGTATGATTCCGACAACAGCGGATGCCACCTTCGGTACGGGATGGAAGTTTCCGGCGGACACATCAAGCAGCTTTTCCGTATTTGCTCGGAGTGCGATCTGTGCCGATATTGCGCCGTAATCGGATGACGATTCACTTGCCGCAAGACGTCTTGCCACTTCAAGCTGCACCATTACGACAATTGACGAGAATGGAATCTTCTCACCGTACGGGAATGATTCGAGCAGCTTCATGATAACGGGAGTCGTAATATAATAAGGAAGATTTGCGCACACTCCGACCGATCCGCCCTCTGCAAGGATATCACCGAAATGCTCTTCGATGAACGCCGGAAGATCGAGCTGCATGAAATCGCTCTCAACTATTGTTACGTTATCAAAATCTGCAAGAGCTTCACCGAGAAGCGGAATGAGTCCGTGGTCGATCTCGACGGAAACAACCTTGTCGTACTCACCGCAGAGATACTGTGTAAGCGCGCCGACACCCGGTCCGATCTCGAGAACACCGCAGGGTTTGCCGCTTTTTGCAAATGATGACGACAGCGATGCGATACGTTCGGGGATCATGGGATTGATCAGAAAGTTCTGACCGTAGCCTTTTTTCGGAGCGAGCGAATATTTATCAAGCAGTTCTCTGACTACTGATGGATTGCAAAGATTCATCTTAAATCCTCTGTATTAATCAATGATTACGACGGAATACGCAACAGTATATTCTTCGTCGGGAGCAATCGTTTTGGCGTATTTCTTGCTTTTTGCGTCTGTCGATTCGGCAACATCTGCAGGAAGTCCGTTCCACGGTTCAAGACAGATGAACGGTGACTTTTTTCTGTCGGGAGTCCATATTCCGAGCGCGTCAAATCCCTCAAAGGTGAACACAAAACCTTTTCCCGTTTTTCTCGAAAGAAGGCTTACGGACTTAATGGGAAGATTCTCAATAATCATCGCATCGTTGTCGAAATCCGAATAGACAAGGGGAAGTTCGTTTGTACCCTTGAGCTTGTCGAGCTTCGGCACGGATGCATTCATATATCCGTCCTTTGTGAGTGAAACGGTGCATCCTTCAGCATCTTCGAAGAAAAGCGAATAATCCTCGAATCCGCCGTCCTCTTCTCTTATGGGACATCTGAATCCGGGATGACCGCCGAGGCAGAATGTCATTTCGTTCTTATCGAGATTCTTCACGGTATAGCGTGTTGAGAAGCCGTTTTCGTAAACCTTATGCTCAACTTTCAGCGAATAGCAGAACGGAAACATACGAAGTGTCTCCTCTGATTCTCTCTGCTCAAGGACTGCCTTGTTTCGGGATATGCATACCGGCTCAAACTCACGCTTGCGTGCGAATCCATGCTTTACCATCGGGTATTCAACACCGCCGTGAGCCATTTTTCCGTCTTTCGGGGAACAGCACACCGGAAACAGTACGGGAGCCTGACCGTCCCAATGATTCGGATCCCCATGCCAGACGTACTCGATTCCGTCGTTTATGTAGGAAATCAGCTCACCGCCGAATGTACGGACCACTCCGGACGCACTTCCGGATGTAAGTGTGATTGTCATTATTATACCTCCTCGGGGAGATTTTCGGGCATTTCGCAATAAAATTTCGGAAAGCCGCTCTGAAAAAAGCAAAAGGAGGCGGAATTCTATTTTGCAGAACAACCGCTCTCCTTTCAAAATAATTAAGATAATTAAGATCTGTCGAGAATATTCACAAGAATACGCTCGGCAATCGGTGCATAAGTCGCTGATGAAAAAAGATTGAATCCGTT
>CAZPPN010000378.1:0-2099 GCA_964588425.1 uncultured Ruminococcus sp.
AACCGCGTTCTCACAACAAAGCCCATTGAAGAATGTAAGTGGGAGTGCCACAGAGAGTTCGTTGACATTCATTTCGTAGCATCCGGTGCCGAGAAAATCGGATATGCGGACGCCGCTAATATGACTGTTGTTGACGAAAAGCCGGAGAAAGATATGGTTTACCTCGCAGGAGAGGGTGACCCCGTGACACTTCCGGCGGGATATTTCATGATCACATTCACAGATGACGCACATCTTCCCGCAATTGCTGTCGGCGAACCTGCATCCTACGAAAAGGTTGTAGCTAAGATTCCTGTTTGATATATTTGAGGAGAGAACAGATGAAAATTGAAAAAATACTCGCCAGCTCATTCGCCAAGCTGAACAGCAATGTTCACACAGGCGGAGGAGATGACGATACTGCTGCGATTCAGGCTGTGCTCGACCGTGCGGCGGATGAAAATATCGGAATCCATCTTGTGATGGACGGCGCGGCTCTTGTGTCGCATCTCAAAGTTCACTCGAATACAACAATCGAATGTCTCACCAAAGACTGCGGATTTTATCAGATCGGCGGCTCGGATACATCTATCGTGACGAACTACGGCAGCGACAGATACACCCTGCACACGAGAAACATCACTCTCATAGGCGGAACGTACAATCAGAACTGCCGCGAACAGGCGCACCATACAGATGCGGGATGGACATTCGGCGTTGAGTTCTACGGTGTCGAGAATCTTCTTGTGCGTGATGTCACTATTGCCGAGTTCAGAACATTCGCATTCACAGTCGGCGGCTTCAGAAACGTCATGATCGAGAACGTATGGTTTGATATGAAGCACCACATGAACGGAAATCAGGACGGATTCCATTTCTGGGGCCCCGGTCAGTACCTCACAGTCAGAAACAGCGGCGGCTATGTCAGCGATGATATCATGAATATCGGTCCGGACGAGCTTGATTCAAAGTCATCCATCACCGATGTGCTTGTGGACGGACTCTACCTTGATGACGCTGAGCAGGCTGTACGTCTTCTCTCGCGCGGAACCGGACGTCTTGACAGAGTTACGATCCGAAATGTCACAGGTCAGTACCGTTCGTTCGGATTCTATGTAAATCCGTGGTTCTGTGAGAGATCGTGGGGCAACTTCGGTCACATCACGATCGAAAATGTGGATCTCAAGGAGCATCCGAATACTTACAAATACCGCGAACCCGTGCTGTTTGCAGTCGGCGGAAATATCGAGCACCTGACACTCCGCAATATCCGCCATCACAACGGACATGACGCGAGAACGTTGTTTGAACTCTGCCATCCGTTCGGCAATGATCACGAGAACGAAATTGCTCCCGATTCAATCGCACACGGACAGCGTGTTCAGACAATCGAGATCGACGGACTCACGATCACGGAAAACGAAAACGACCCCGTCGGACGCGATTACATCGAGATTCACGACAGGATCGAGAATTTTATTCTGAAGAACGTATTCGTCAGCAAGAATCAGTCTGAGAAGAACGGAACTCTCATCAGTTTCAAGGAAATGGGCGAGGTTGACAGATTTGTATGCGAATCGGTATACACAAAAGGGCTCTGCTGCCTGTGCGATGATCCCGACAGGATCGCAGAAAGACTTGTGCCTAAGATGATCTGACAATATTATTACCGAATAAGTACGAAATCCCCACAGACCTCTTTTGACGGAAGTCGGTGGGGATTGTTGTTTATTTAAGACGTTTTTTTTCAAGTTGTATTTTTCTGTCTTTCCAGTCGGGCATAAATGCTGTGAGATGTGCGTAAAAAGCTGCGGAATGGTTCGCTTCAAGCAGATGGCACAGCTCGTGGGCGATGACATATTCGATGCATTCGCGCGGATACATGATGAGCCGTGTGTTCAGCGTCACCGCATTTTTCGACGGGATGCATGAACCCCAGCGTGACTTCATCAGACGGATTCTGAGAGACGGCTCCTGCGGTATCTCTGCTCCGATACTGCGGCAGTAGGATGAAAAACGTGGAAACACATCGGCAAGTACATCGGAAAACACCGCGAAGATCTCAGTTCGCGGAATGTCCGGTGTCGGCAGGTCGGATGTGTTTTCCGCGCGGTCAATGG
>CAZPPN010000379.1:0-2098 GCA_964588425.1 uncultured Ruminococcus sp.
TTCGTACATTTCTGAGTAGTTCGGGATATTCGATTTCGGAACGATACCGAGTATCTCACCGTCCGACAGAGCTGCCGCGCAGTTATAGAGCTTTCCCGAGTGCTTTACGGGAAGACCGACGAACACAAGCATTTTTCTGCCCTTTGTATAATCGGCAATTTCCGCGAGCGCTGTCTGTGCGTTCAAGATAAGCGAATCAGTAAGGAAAAGATCCCCTGCCGTATATGCAGTCAGGCTCAGTTCGGGAAACACAAGCACAGACACACCTCTGTCGTATGCTTTGCCGATAAGTGATTTGAATGTTTCCGTATTCTGAGTCGGTGCGGCTACCAAAATCTCCGGTACTGCCGCCGCGAGTTTTATAAATCCGTGTTTCATATTTTTATCCTTGTATTTGAATATATTAATCTGAATTTATTTCGCCAGGTATTCTTCTGCGAACTTCATAGCGCACGCACCGTCGGCACAGGCTGTCACAATCTGTCTGAGCGGTTTGGTGCGGACATCTCCTATCGCGTACACACCATCAATATTCGTACGGCATGTCTCGTCAGCTATGATATATCCGCCTGCGTCAAGCGCGATCTGATCCGCGAAAATCCCGGTTTCGGGAACACGTCCGATCGCAATGAAAATTCCGCCGCACGCAAGCTCCCTCTCGTCTCCCGTTTTCGTATTTTTCAGAATAACCGATGTTACCGCACTTCCGTCTCCTCTGATCTCTTCAACCGTGCTGTTGAGGACAAATTCGATGTTCTCCTTTGCGGCAGCTTTTTTAACGCCCGATGCCGCTGCTCTGAACGAATCCCTGCGGTGTACGATATATACCTTTTCCGCAATATTCGAGAGGTAAAGCGCATCCTCAACCGCAGTATCTCCTCCGCCGTTTACCACGACTGTCTTTCCTCTGAAAAACATTCCGTCACAGGTAGCGCAGTATGACACGCCGCGTCCGCTGTACTCACGCTCGCCCGGTTTGTCGAGATATCTCGGTTTCGCACCTGACGCGATCATAACAGCACCGCACTCGATCTCACCGCCGTCATAGATGATCTTCTTGCGCTTTCCCTCAAGCTCGACTGCGGCAACCTCGCCGTAGATCATCTCCGCGCCGAAGCCCTCAGCCTGCTCCATCATTTTTGAGGCAAGCTCGAATCCGTCGACGGTGCTGAATCCGGGGTAGTTTTCGATAGTGGATGTGATACCCATCTGACCGCCCGGCGACATTTTCTCAAAAACGACTGAGGAAAAACCCGCTCTGCCTGCATAAATTGCCGCAGTATATCCCGCAGGTCCTCCGCCGATTATTGCAATATCCTTATATTCTGCCATAATTTTACCTCATTTATTACATAATCATGTATCATATCATCTCGCCGCATCCAAGCTGCCTTGCGAGAACTGACGAAAATTCTTCCGCCTCATTCAGAAATCCCGCAAGGTGGAAACCGTCGGCTGCCGCGTGGTGTATCTGAATCGAGAGCGGCATGAATGTTCTTGAACCGTCTTCTCTGAATTTTCCCCATGCGATGACGGGACTGAGCTGTACGGGTTCAGTCACAACTCCCACCGAGGTGAAATGTCTCCACGGCACGCACGACGCTTCAAACACATTATCAGGGGATGGCACACCAAGTATACGCAGATTTTTCGCCCTCGCGATATCTGCTTCGCAGTTACTGTAAAACGTCCGAAAATCGCGGCTGTACACGGTGAATGTGCCGGTATACGTCTCGCTGTCCTCATGGAAGATGTTGTGGCATACGTCAACTCTATCCCACACAGCGGGCATCATGTATTCAAATTCGGGAGAATCGACCGCCGTGAGCCTGAACTCCTCATGCGCGTTGACCACATAAGCCGTCGAATACAGAAACGCGATGTAAAACGAAATATTATTCTTCCGGCAGGCTGCTCTCAGCTCGGTCACATCAATATCGTCGCAGAGTGAGATCGAGCACGGCGCGTTATCCCAGAAGTGTCTGAAATGCTCATACCGCTTCCACTCACCCGGCTCGAGAAGTCTGTATCCGCTCAATGTCATATCCTCCTTATGCGAATTTTTTCTATATGTAATTATACACCATACACGTGATTT
>CAZPPN010000380.1:0-2096 GCA_964588425.1 uncultured Ruminococcus sp.
TGTCATCGGGATCGGAGGCAGGCTGGAATTCCGGCTTCAGGGCTGCTTCACGGGAGTAGACTACTTTGCAGTTTTTTACGCCTGCTTTTCTCAGTTCACGGCGCATGACGGCAGCAAGCGGACAGACCGATGTCTCGTAGATTCCGCATACCTCGAATTTCGTCGGATCGAGCTTGTTGCCGGCACCCATCGCGGAGATCACAGGTACGCCTGCCGCGTCGCATGATTTGATTATCGCCAGCTTGCCTGAGACTGTGTCGATCGCGTCGATTACATAATCGTATGCCGAAAAATCGTAGCTGTCTATCACGTCCGGGAGCACAAACTCGTCGCGGCGGTGTACAATGCAGTCGGGATTGATGTCCGCGATCATTCTCTTGGCGGCTTCCGTCTTCTGCATACCGACCGTTGACAGCCGTGCGACCGTCTGGCGGTTGATGTTTGTTTCTGAGACCGTGTCGTTGTCGATCAGCGTGATCTCGCCGATGCCTGAGCGTGCGAGTGCTTCAACGGCATGACCTCCGACTCCGCCGATTCCGAATACGGCAACGTGGCATTTGCTCAGACGATTCACAGATTCCCGCCCGAGCAGCATTTGGGTTCGTTCGAATATTGACATAAGCACCTTTGGTAAGTTAAGAGTGAAGAGTTAGTGATGAGTGCAGAGTGCAGAATGCAGAGTGCAGAGTTAAGGTAGATTTCAGGATCTTTGATCCGGAAATCATTATTATAAGGTTAAGCTGTACATTACAGAATTCAAATGATTTTCGACTCGAAGAGAAGAAAATCCACCTTAACTCTGCACTCTTAACTCTGCACTCTGCACTCTTTCATCAGATTTGCCGTGCGGTGAGCTTTATCAGCTTCGCGCGGTCGTCGTCGGTGGCGGCTTTGTTGCGCTTCAATGCTCCGCAGATGCGGCATCGGTGTGTTATAATGAAGCCTTTTTTGGCGTCGGGTTCGGCGGTTACTGCGTCCATGACACCGTGGCAGTCGGATGCGCGGTCGCCCGGGTTGATGTCAAGATGCAGGGACGCGAGACAGTGCGGACAGTGGTTGCGCGAGGTGTATTTCAGCGGAGACACCTCTTTGCCGCAGTTTTCGCATATGAATCCCGAATCGTTTTTCGAGAATCGCTTTACTTCAAGATTGTATTCGTCCATTTTTTTCAGCCTTTCCGTAAAATTTTGCTGTCCTGTGAATAATTCCCTCTGATGCGTGCGAAAATATTACCGTGCTTCACACAAATTTTTTTATCACTCGGAGGAAATTATGAGAAAAATCCATTGTTTGAAAAAATCCGGAAAATTTGCCGCCGCAATAGTGTCGCTGTCCCTTGTCATCCTCGCTGCCTTCCCGGCTTCAGCGTCTGCTGTCGGAGGAAGTACAGGCGGATCAGCGGCTCAGGGCTCGGTTTCCGGCAATTACGGCAGCTCAAATGCGTACAGCGTGCCGTCTGATGAGTTTGCAGGCTCAAATAACGCAACCGGCGCAAATGAGGGCAATTCCGTCACCAACAGTACGGAAAACAACGCAGGCGCACGCTCGTCCGGTGACACAAACGGCAATGCATCCGGAAATTCCGACGGTATAATGTCAGACGGCATGACATCCGACGGGATCGCCGACGACAGCAACGGTATTATCGGTGACGAGAGCGGTGCGGACAATTCCCGGTCATCGGGTTCACCCAACCTCTCCGAAACCGTCGAGAACGCTGTCGGGGATGCCGTTACTGACATGACAGACAATGATGGCGGCAGTAATGTGGGCATGATCGTCATCGCCGTCATCATCGGTATCGCGATAGTAGCTGTGGTGATTGCGCTTATACCGAAAAAAAGATAAGTGAAGAGTGCAGAATGCAGAGTGAAGAGTGCGGAGTTGATGAAGAATTTAGGATTTGGATCCTAAATTCCACATTAATTATTCATTCTTCATTCTTCATTCTTCATTTTTTCTCACAGCGCCGCAAACCATGTCGCATTCGGGATCACTTCCGCTTCTATGGCTTCCCCCATCGTCGGGATCACTTCGCCGTCAATGCAGTAGTAAGTCGGACCTTTGATCTCGTATGCGCGGCATCGGTGGTATGA
>CAZPPN010000381.1:0-2084 GCA_964588425.1 uncultured Ruminococcus sp.
AACAGACCTTGGCCCGGACATCCGAGACCGATCGAACAGTCCGAGACAGCTTCTTTCATCACATTTGACATGACAGAGTCGGTTGATGTTGAGGTTGTGCTTGACCGTGATTTCAGCGATGTCGTGCTTCGTCCATTATCAAAAAACGTATCTGTCAAAGTCGACGGACGAAAGATTCTCTTCACCATCAGCGAAGCGGGTCAGTATTCGCTTGAAGTTGACGGACGCCATCACAATCTGCATATTTTCGCGAATCCCGCAGATCCTTACGAAGCCGAAAAAGAAAGTGCTGATTATTACTTCGCTCCCGGTGTACACGATGCCGGCGTAATCGAGCTGAAGTCCGGTGAAACGCTTTACATTGACGCGGGTGCGGTTGTTCACGGTTCAGTACGCGCAGAAAATGCCGACAACATCCGTATTCTCGGACATGGCATCATTGACTATTCTGAATTTGAGCGCACCGACAATCTTATCTGGGAACATGACGGACTCATCAATCTCGTTGAATGCCGCAATGTTCTGATCGACGGTGTAATACTCCGCGACTCAAGCTGGTGGACAATTACTTCATTTAATTGCATCGGTCTTTGGTTCAATAATGTCAAGGCAATCGGTATGTGGAGATATAATTCCGACGGATTCGATTTTGTAAACTGTCAGAATGTACGGCTAACGAATTCATTCCTGCGTCATTTCGATGACTGTGTTGTTCTCAAAGGAATCAGAGTCCCCGGTCACAACTACGAGCGCATGAATCTCGAAAATTATCTGATCGAAAACTGTGTCCTCTGGTGTGACTGGGGCGGAGCGCTTGAAATCGGTGCTGAAACCGTCGCTGACAGATACACCAATCTTGTCTTCCGTGACTGCGATATCATCAGAAACTCCGACGGCGGTATGAGAATCCAGAGCGGTGACAGAGCTGAAATCAGCAATGTGCTTTACGAAAATATCCGCGTGGAATACTCAAAATACGACCGTGACAGCATATTCCAGGACACAGATGATCAGGAATACAATCCGCCGGACAGCTATCACCTGCCTTATGCCATAAGTTGCTGGATGTACTGCAATATGTGGACCAAGGACGGTATTCTCGGAAACGTGCACGATATTACCTTCCGCAATATTCAGGTCATTGCCGACGATGGAATGCCTGCACCGAAATGTATGTTCAAGGGCGGAGACAGCGGACATATATTTGACAGAATCACAATCGACGGCGTTACATTCAACGGAAAGCCGTTTATTCCCGGAATCGACAAGAACGAATTTGTCGGTGAAATCACAATAAAATAATTCTCTTACGGAGGTTTGCATGAAAAAGGAATTCGAAAAAAAATACTCAAACGTATTCTACCAGCCCGGAAATGAACCTGTTTTCTGTTACAGAACCGGACTTACGGTTTACGAAGAAACATTCAAGCAGGGTGCGCTCATGGCAAGCGGTTGGAATACTGCCGGTTATCCTCTGAACGTGCTCTCAAACTGCAGTTCGCGTATCAACACAAACAGATTTGATGAGCCTCAGTCTTTCAATCTCGTAATTGACGGCGAATACTGCGACATGGGCCTTGAATTTGTTTCTTTTGAATCAGCCGAAGAGGACGGATGCACTCACGCTGTTATCACTCTCCGCTGCGAAATCAAGAAAATCACAGTAAAGGTACACACCCTGCTCGACGGATCTCCCGTGTTCTCACGCTGGCTTGAGGTCATCAACGAATCTGACAAATCCGCGGCTGTCAGCGAGCTTTCCGTAATGAGCGGCGGTATTGAGATCATCGACCGCAACCGTGTGACTTACGGCAGAGATATTGACGAATACTATTCTCTCGGTTACATGGACTGCACGGCATGGGGACACGAAGGGGATTTCTCATGGCACACACTCACTCCCGACGAGCATTCGTTCAGCGGACGATTCAACCGTGAGAGATTCCGCCATCCTATGTTCATGCTGAGAAACAATCTTCTCGGTACAACAATGATCGGTCAGATGGGATGGAGCGCGGGCTACAAGTTCTCGTTCGACTACAATGCTTACCCCGATCAGGGTGACACCTGCATTTCTTTCAAGA
>CAZPPN010000382.1:0-2084 GCA_964588425.1 uncultured Ruminococcus sp.
TATATCTATGACTTCATATCTGAAGTTCGTGAGCTTTGCCGTCAACTCATCTGCGCCTTCGATTACATCCGCAAGCTGAGAGAGAGCCGCTTCTGCTCTTTCGAGAAGATATGATACGGTAGCTCCCTTTTCGCTGTACGCGAGGGCTTTTGTGACGACTCCGGCGTATTTTGACACCTTTTCGGCTGACTTCAGCTTGGTTCTGAGTCTGATAAGACGTTCTTCTTCATCATCAGATGTGAGTTTTGCGGATTCGATCTCTTTTTTCTGGTAACGCAGAATGTCGAGCATCATCTCACGCTCGTTCATTGCTGTTTTCAGCTCGTCGATCTTTGCTCTTACCTCTGTCAGCGCGGCATAATGTACGGAATACTCAGCAAGCTCGGAAGCTGTATCGGCATATGAATCAAGAAGCGAGACATATGTGGATTTTTCGGCAAATGAGCTTCTCTCGGTCTGAGTCTGGATACTGAGAAGAATCTCCGACACTTCTTTAAGTGACGACAGCGGAACTGTTCTACGTCCGATTTTCGCGCTTGAGCGACCGTCTGAAGTAATCTGACGTGATATCTGGAGTTCTCCGTTTTCGTCAGGCTGATATCCAAGCTCTTCAATACGGGATTTTTCCGTATCCGAAAGGCGGAATATCGCAGACACATACGCACGGTCTTCGCCTGTTCTGACAAGCTCACGGGCATTTTTCGCACCGCAGAGAAGCAGAAGGCTGTCGATTATGATTGATTTTCCGGCGCCTGTCTGTCCTGTGAGAACGGTAAATCCAATATTGAATTGTATATCAAGCTGCTTTGCAACGGCAATATTTTCTATATACAGGTTCCAAAGCATATCTTTTCACTCCAATCAATAAAATATTCTCTGCTCAGGAATTGATGAGTTTTGTGATTCTGTGAGCAATTGCAACTGCCGCTTCCGGATCTCTTGTAACGATGATGATACAGTCATCTCCGGCAACACATCCGAGAATATCGGTTTCGTGAAGTGAATCCACACCTGCCGCAACCGCCTGTGCCATACCGGGATATGTTTTTATAACGATATCATTGAAAGAAGAATCGACGCTCTTGATAGAGTTTGCGATCGCACGGCTGTACACATGATGATGTTCACCGGTATTGTTTTTCGGAACAACGTACTTATATGTTCCCATATCGGACATCTGCTTGAGCAGCTTCAGTTCTCTGATATCTCTCGAGACGGTTGCCTGGGTCACATCAAATCCAGCGAGCTTCAGTTTTGCAATGAGTTCTTCCTGAGTCTCGATATTGTAATTCTCGATAATCTCGAGTATTTTGTTGTGTCTCTTAACTTTCATGGCAGTCCTTTCAACCTGAATTGGGGTTATATGGTAATAATTAGTCACAGAATCAATGCTCGGACAGCTTACGCTGAAGCACTCCGAGGAATCCGCTTTTTTTTATACGGATAAGTTTGGTTTTATATTCGGAACGGTGTATCTCGATCGAATCACCTGCGTCAATACGGATAACATCACGTCCGTCCGAGTTGAAATATACGGATGAATTATTATTTTGTATATTTGTAAGCCTGATCGTTGAATCGGCGCGGAAAATCACAGGTCTGCTGTTGAGTGTATGCGGACAGATCGGAGTGAGGCAGATTCCTTCAAGCGACGGCTCAAGCACAGGACCGCCTGCAGAGAGTGAATATGCTGTCGATCCTGTCGGGGTTGAGATTATCATTCCGTCCGCGCGGCAGGTTTCGATGTTTATATCGTCGCACCACACATCAAACTTGATAAGTCTCGCAACAGGTCCGTTGGTGAGAACAAGGTCGTTCAGCACAGTAAACTTACCTTTTACATTTCCCGCGCTGTCGGTTACTTCCGCATCGAGCATCAGTCTTTCGTCAAGATAATAATCACCCGCGAAAAGTTTTTCAAGAAGATCGGTTTCGTTGATCTCAAGTTCACTCAGAAATCCGACATGACCGAAATTGATTCCGATAATCGGGATCTGGTCATGAAGAATTCTGTGCGATGCTTCGATTATTGACCCGTCACCGCCGAGAACGATTGCAGCACGGCAGTTCTTCTTGTCTTCTTC
>CAZPPN010000383.1:0-2083 GCA_964588425.1 uncultured Ruminococcus sp.
AGTCACAAAGAAAGAGAGGATAACTCCAATGTACAACTAAAGTACAGGACTTCAAAAGGTTAAAGAAATAAGAAGATTAAAAGAAACCTCAAAAAGTCCGGTGAATCGGCAGGCGTCTCCCGTAAATGCATATCAAAGCATCAATAACAGCGGACAGTCAACAGAAAGAGAGGATTAGAATTGATGTTAGATATCAAGAATCATAAGTGACCCTTGACTGCAATCTGTAAAGAAAGAATGTGGTTAGGGGTCACTCTAATTTTATCTGTTTTCAGGCTTGGGGAAACCGGGTCTTTTTTTGTTTTGCTGAGCCACGGCGTGCATCAAAGTTCATCGACAGGAGTCGACGCTTCGATAAGTGATATCTCAAGATTTCCGTTGCGGCATCTGAGAGCGTCGATCAGTTCCTTGCTGCGTGAACGGTCTTGCATATCCACACGGTACACGAGCTTGAAAAGGCTGCCCATGTTCGTGGTTTTTACTGAAACCAGATGGACTCTCTTGAAATAAATCTTGAACAGATCGTCAAACGCATCGTGGAACGAAAGGGACTCGGGAACTGTGATGTGAAGCTACAGCTATCTTTCAGAACGCGAAGATATAGCTATTTGCGGATCTGTTCCTATTGACTGCTGCGGAATTGTGTGGTATCATACAGGAAAAGCCGATGAAAGGAGATAATCCGATGCTGAAACGCATACTGTACATCATTGTTCAATGCACATGGGGACTGCCGCAGACAATACTCGGTCTCGCTGTTTTTCCGGTATGCAGAATGAGGGGCGCATCGTACTGTTTCTACCACGGCGGAGTGTGCACCCATTGGCAGGGAGGCGGTGGGGTCTCACTCGGAATGTTCTTTTTCTGTGAACCGGGCGACAGAATTACCGCTCATGAGTACGGGCATACGATACAGTCTCTCATACTCGGACCGCTGTATCTGCTTGTGATCGGACTTCCGTCAGCTCTGTGGTGCAATCTGAAAATATGCCGTGAGTACCGCAGACGTGATGGAAAGCCGTACTCGTGGCTATACTGCGAAAAGTGGGCGGATATGCTCGGTGACAGATTCGCGGGGGATGACAAGAACTCAATAGAAAAACGCTGATACATCATGATCCTTGCGGAGTGTGAATGTTCAGCGTTTATTTTTTTAGTTGTCCGTCTTTGACAGAACTTTGTCAATATTTTCGTAGAAGCAGTCCGGCGAGAGATCCGCTGACGGGGTGTGCTTTGCGAGATACGATCTCATTTCATAGCAGAACACGCATTTTGTGGGATAACCGTTCTCATTCGGAACAAAACCGCACTTCGCCGCGTATTCATACAGAGACTTCACTCCGCCGCACAGCAGTCTTGACATTACGGGATATTTGTCCTCTGAGATATTTCCGCAGAGATAGTCGCGTGATTCTGCGCAGAGTCCGGGGCATCCCGATGGAACCGCATTTCCGTACAGATCAAAGTGACAATGCTTTGCGGAGAGGAGACTGCGGCAGGGTGGTGAATCGAGAAGCTCATCTGCGGTTTTCGTGGGATAGATATCATAAGCTATTGCGAGAGCACGGCCGTTCATTCCGAGACCGTATTCCCGCGCAGTATCTGTGATATAATCTTTTCCGAGGATTTTTTTTAGCTCATCTTTACGGTATGTGCGGCTGTGATCGAGCTTCATGAGCTTTCTGAGATACCTCTCCTGCCAGACGAAATAATCGAATCCTTCCTCATTCAGCAGCTTTATGAGCGTCAGAACTCTTTCAACCGGAACAAACTCAATGTGGAACGGATCGACAGATACCATTACGGTTGTAACGCCGCGTTTTGTCAGCTCCCAAAGCCGTTCTTTTACGGTATCTTCGTTTTTCGCCCAGAACGCATTTGTTTCGATATAATCCACTCCGATACCGTGCCTGTTAAGCGCATCAATGAGCGAGAGCAGCGCAGGAAAGTTCATAAAAGGCTCTCCTCCGCCGATGTGAACGGATGACGTGGCGGCTTCTTCAAGCAAAGCTGCGGTTTTCTCGGCTTCTTCGGGTGTGATATATTCTTTCTGACATGACGGTGACGAGCCGAACATACAGTG
>CAZPPN010000384.1:0-2060 GCA_964588425.1 uncultured Ruminococcus sp.
GATGCTCCACGCAACGGCGCTGATACTCACCCACCCGAGAACAGGCGAGACAATGAGATTCGAAACACCGCTTCCCGAAAATTTCGAGGCGATGCTCGATAAGCTCAGACGGATCGGGTGAATAATTAGGACAGCCCGTACGGATTATTCCGTATCCAAAGCTGTCCTTTTCTGCTACATAATGTCCCTGATCATACGCTCGAGCGGCGCGTCATCTTTGCAGAATTCGTGATTTCCGTCAAATACGATCAGATCACACCAGTCACAGTCAATATTCTTGCCCGCGCAGTATTTCTCGATCCGCGCAAACGATTCTTCGGCACACTTCTGATCGAACAGTTCGTCATGGTCAGCGACTTCAAGGCAGATCCGCCGAGGATAAACGAGACACGCGATTTCGGCATCGTCAAATTTGTCGGCGCATCCGAACCATGTCCAGTCAGACCACGGGTAACGGTCGCGTGTGTTGAAGAATGCGCATGACACGGACGACTCAATGCGGGAGTCAGCGGCTGCTGCGAATAATGTGTAGAATCCCCCGTAGGAGAGACCGACCATTCCGAATCTTCCGACATAAACCTGTGCTTCAAAATAGTCGAGGATGCGCGAGAGTCCGTATATCTCAACAGCGGTGATCGAGCTGCCGAGGTGCTTTAGCTGATTGTCGATATCCGCACGGGAAAACGGAACCTTGAAATCCTCCTGATTCCAAATCAGAAGCTGCGGCGCAAATGCATGAACACCGAAGCCGATCACACGCTCAGTCATGTGATTGTAATTTGCGGTGTTATCATAGAAATTTGAAATAAGCTCTGGCGTTCCGAGTCCTCCGTGCTGAACTATCACGAGAGGCTTTTTTTCGTCCGTTTTTGCCTTGAAGAACAACCCGCTCATCTTCACACCGTCAAGAATCTCAAAGCTCATGCGGTAGATCAGATGCGTTTCTTCATCCGCGATCAGCTCTTCCGTGATTCTCGGCAGCTCGGACGGCTTTTCCATAGTGAGAGGCCAGCCGAGAATCCGTCTGAAATCAGTCCTGTATTTTTCCTGATCGGTGAAAATGTCGGAGAAATAAGCCTCGCGCTTTGTTTTTGCTGATTTTTTGAGCTCTTCTATGAGATTGAGAATACCGTTGTGATACTCGATTTTCGCGTTTTTGGTCACATCATATTCTTCACGGTAGTTTATCATATGATTTCCTCCGGAATGATTACAGAGTTTTCAGGAAGCCTGCAAGACGGTTCGCGATGATTTTGTGACCTGCATCATTCGGATGAAGTCCGTCGGGGCAGTATTTCTGTCTGATTATATCAACCTTCGGCTGGATTCCGCTGACCGACCAGAGATCGAGAACGGGAAGAGAATAGTATTCGGCAACAGTTTTGATGATGTCAACATAATCGCAGAGCGGAGCTGAGATGTCCTGCTTTCTGTCATCCGGATGAGGATTTTCTTCGCCGCAGCGGTGCAGAGGAGTCATAATCACGATAACAGAATCGGAATACTTTTCGAGAAGTCCCTGCATGAGACAATGGCATGCACCCCGGAAAGTTGCCGATGTACGGTCGCTTTCACATCCGATGGGAGCGTCACCGTGGCCGTAGTCGTTAGTTCCGCCGAATACAACAACAACGTCAGCGTCATCATCCATTTCGTTGTAGCGTGCACAGAAGTCGAGGGAGTCGATGGGAGCTTCCTTTGCTCTCTGTTCCGCGAATCTTGTTCCGCCGATGCCGTATCCTCTCGCTTCAGCAAGACCGCATTCGTCTTTCAGTACGTTCCAGAATGCTTTGTCGATCGAGCTTGTTCCGCAGCCTTCGGTAATGCTGTCGCCGAGAAAGTTAATTTTAAGACCTTTGAGTTCCATATAAATACCACCTTTTCGTTTCAGTTGTAAAAAACGCGGGGAAGACCCGAATAAAGCCGCCCCCGCGAAAATATTATTTACTATTACTTTGTTCTCTTGAACTGAGGACCGTAGTTAGCGCAAGCTCTGTAATCTGCGCCTTCCTTGTCCATGCCGAATGCGTTCCATGCAGCGGGACGGAAGATCTTTTCGT
>CAZPPN010000385.1:0-2060 GCA_964588425.1 uncultured Ruminococcus sp.
ATACCCAGACCGATGACGAGGTTATCAAGTTCGAGAATATCGAGATCAGCAAACAGAAGTACGAACTGAAGCTGAACGGAAAAGCAGTTGATATTCCACCGAAGGAACTCGAGCTTCTTTACTTCCTCGCGCTGAATTTCAACAGAGTATTCACCCGTGACCAGCTCCTCGACAAGGTATGGGGATTTGACTATCTCGGTGACTCGCGTACAGTAGATGTTCACGTAAAGAGACTCCGTGAAAAGCTCGAGGGCGTATCCGACAAATGGACTCTCAAGACCGTATGGGGCGTCGGCTATAAATTTGAACTTATTCAGTAAAACATATCCGGGGTTGATGGTATTGTCAGCCCCATATTTGTTTTCTATAAGTCAGAACGGAGAATAAAATGTTCAAAAGTATATTTGTTAAGTATATATCAGCGTTTATGTTGGTGAATATCCTGAGCATATTCCTGTCAACTTCTATCATTACTTCTCTCGTTTCTGTGTATGAAAGCAATGACAAGGAACGTGCGCTGAGAAATATCACATACGAATCCGTACGGTTTATGGTAGAGGATTACACATACGGAAGCGAGGTCAGCTTCAATGATTATCTCAACAATTCCGTATCGCGGATACTTCCGATCCTTGATGCAATGGCGATCAATTCCGACGGATTTGTTGTGTTCGTGTCTGACGGGGACGGAAATATCAAACTCGTCGGCGGGTCGGATTATGCAGATCAGTTCGCAGGAGAAGACGGAATTGTCTCTGCCGGCGAAGAGCTGAAGTATCCCGATTCAATCGTCGCCGAGATTCATTCGTCAACTGAAATCATACGCAAAGATACCCTCGACGGCTTCTTCAGCGAAAAGCATATGGTGTACCTGCGTCCGATAACCACAAACGAGGGAAAGATTGTCGGTTCAGTCATGACCTGTTCGATGAACTCTGCTATCGACGTTCTGCTTGAAGCAATGATAAAAACTATCGTCATGTCGACCTTGTGGCTCATGCTTGCAGCCTTGATCGCGGTTTACTTTATAACGGAACGGCTCGTGTCACCTCTGCGTGCAATGAGCAGGGCAGCCAAAGCATTTGCGGCAGGACAGTTTGACGTACGCGTTGAGGTGAGCGGTAATGATGAGGTTGCCGAGCTGGCTGACGCTTTCAATAATATGGCGAGTTCGCTCCAGCACAGCGAGGAAACACGCCGTCTCTTCCTTGCGAATGTTTCACACGATCTGCGTACACCGATGACAACAATCTCCGGCTTCATCGACAGCATACTCGACGGAGCTATTCCGCATGATAAGATACCGCATTACCTCGGTGTCATCGCATCGGAAGTAAGACGTCTGTCACGCCTCGTCTCAAGCCTTCTCGATATTACTAAAATTCAGGCAGGTGAGCGGAAATTCAACAAAGCGCCGTTTGATATATGTGAGATGGCGAGAGAGATCGTCATTTCATCCGAACAGCGCCTCGAAGAAAAGAAGCTCAACGTGGAATTCGATGCAGACCGCGACAATATGTACATCAACGCCGACCACGACGCAATCCATCAGGTTTTGTATAACCTCTGCGATAACGCGATAAAGTTCTCAAAGGAAGAGGGAAACTACGTGATTTCAATCAAGGAGATAGGCTCAAAGGTAGAAATCAGCGTCTACAACGAAGGTGACGGAATCACGGAATCAGACCTGCCGTATGTGTTCGACAGATTCTATAAGAGTGACAGAAGCCGCGGACTCGACAAAACCGGAGTCGGACTCGGACTGTATATTTCACGTACGATCATCGAAGCGCATAACGAAAAAATCAAAGCGGAAAGCGAATACGGAAAATGGTGCAGATTCACATTCACCATGCCTAAAGCAAATCCGCCGAAAAATACCGGAAATGGGGAAAACCAGAAATGACACTCAGATATACCGCAACCTGCCTCTTCGGACTTGAAGGATTTCTCGGAGAGGAGATAGACAGCCTCGGATATAAGCGGATCGAAAACATCGACGGACGAATCACTTTTGAGGGCGATGAAAATACCTGCGCGGTCTGCAATACAAATCTCAG
>CAZPPN010000386.1:0-2059 GCA_964588425.1 uncultured Ruminococcus sp.
TGTTATCGACCGAGGTCTTCTCAACTCCGGACGCTCGTCCAGCCTGCTGATTGAGCTGATCGACAAACCCGGACAGCTTAAAGACATCTCCCGGATCATAGCAGACTGCGGCGGAAATGTAACCGGTGTCCACTATGAAAAGGGCAACACGGAAAGCGTCAACGGATGTTTCCTTCGCATTGAAATGGAAACAAGAGATTTTGCTCATGTTAACCTCATTACCCAGTCTCTGCGTGATGCGGGATTCAAAATAGTGTGATTCTGAAAGGAGTTTAGGACATGATGGATTCAAGTAAATATCGGGTGGGATATTACCCCGTCGATAAAATATATAACAAATGGGCGCTGAAAGATCATATTGAAAAGCCGCCGGTATGGTGCTCGGTGGATATGCGCGACGGAAACCAGAGTCTTGTGATTCCGATGAGCCTTGAGGAAAAACTCGAGTATTACAAAGTACTTCTTGAAGTGGGATTCAAAGAAATCGAAGTCGGATTCCCTGCAGCAAGCGAGACCGAATATGAATTCCTGCGTGCTCTTATCGACGGCGGCATGATCCCGGACGATGTAACGGTGCAGGTTCTCACACAGTGCCGTGAACATATTATCAGAAAAACATTCGATGCCTGCAAAGGTGCGCCGAGTGCAATCATCCATTTTTACAATTCGGTAAGCGTTGCCCAGCGTGAGCAGGTGTTCAAAAAAAGCAAAGAGGAAATCAAACAGATCGCTGTGGACGGCGCAAAACTGGTCAAGCAGCTCGCTTCCGAATATGACGGAAACTTCCGCTTCGAATATTCACCGGAATCCTTTACGGGAACCGAGCCGGAATACGCACTTGAAGTCTGCAATGCCGTGCTCGATGTTCTCGAACCGAGCGAGACGAATAATGTTATCATCAACCTTCCCGTAACTGTGGAAATGAGCCTGCCTCACGTTTATGCATCTCAGGTGGAATACATCAGCGAAAACCTCAAGTACCGCGAGTATGTGACGCTGTCTCTCCATCCGCACAACGACAGAGGTACAGGCGTTGCTGACACAGAGCTTGCTCTTCTTGCAGGTGCTGACCGTGTTGAGGGAACTCTGTTCGGCAACGGCGAGAGAACGGGAAACGTCGATATCATCACGCTGGCAATGAATATGTATTCGCACGGTGTTGATCCCAAGCTCGATCTTTCCGATATGAACCGCCTCGTTGAAAAATACGAAACCTGCACCCGTATGCACGTCTATGAAAGAGCACCGTATGCAGGAGCGCTGGTGTTTGCGGCATTCTCAGGTTCTCATCAGGATGCTATCGCAAAGGGTATGAAATACAGAACAAAGAACAAACTCCACGAATGGAGCGTTCCGTATATCCCGATCGACCCGAAGGATATCGGCAGAACATATGACGCAGATGTGATCCGTGTCAATTCCCAGTCCGGCAAGGGCGGCATCGGCTATCTGCTGGAGCAGGCCTACGGCTACATCCTGCCGCCTCAGATGCGTGAACATTTCAGCTACCTGTGCAAGAGTATTTCGGATCACGACCATCGGGAACTGAAAAACTACGACGTCCTTTCCATTTTCATGGACCATTATCTGAATGTCCACGATCCTGTTGCGATTTCCAACATGAGCTTTGTCCAGAAGGACGGCGGCGTGGACGCTTATGTGACATTCCTCCGTCACGGCAGAAAAACCACCCTTCACTGCGGCGGCAACGGTTCTCTGGATGCTGTCAGCAATGCTCTGAAGGAATTCACCGGAAGCGATTACCAGCTCAAAGTCTACACGGAGCACAGTGTTCAGGAACGCAGTTCCGAATCCACTGCCGCGGCGTACATCGGTCTGGAAGCGCCTGACGGCTCCATGAACTGGGGCGCCGGTACCGACACCGACATCATCCGTGCCAGCATCAACGCCCTGCTCAGCGCCTACAACAATATGATTCAAAAGTAAGGAGGCATCGCCATGGGAATGACCATGACTCAGAAAATACTTGCAGCCCACGCGGGACTGGATACCGTTGTCCCCGGACAGCTCATCAGTGCCAAGCTGGACATCGTCCTGG
>CAZPPN010000387.1:0-2050 GCA_964588425.1 uncultured Ruminococcus sp.
AAGTACGGATTAGATTTATAATATGAAGAAGAAAGAAACCAAACAAAGCTACAACAACCAATCAATCACCTCGCTGAAAGGTCCTGACCGTGTGCGCAAGCGTCCTGCCGTTATCTTCGGCTCCGACGGTCTCGAGGGCTGCGAACATTCCGTATTCGAAATACTCTCAAACTCCGTTGACGAGGCGCGCGAGGGCTTCGGATCCACGATCAACATCACCGCCTACTCCGATCTCTCGATCGAGGTCGAGGACTTCGGGCGCGGTGTTCCTCTCGGCTGGAACGAATCCGAAAACAGGTACAACTGGGAACTCGTCTACTGCGAGCTCTATGCGGGAGGCAAGTACGACAACAACTCCGACGGCTCGGCCTACGAATTCTCGCTCGGTCTGAACGGTCTCGGCGCGTGTGCTACCCAGTATTCCAGCGAATTTTTCAATGTAAAATCCTACGACGGCGACAACCTCTCCGAAGTTTCATTCGAAAAAGGCGAGGCGATCACTGATCTTGTCGTAACTCCGCTTGAAAAAAAGGCTCGCCGCACGGGTACTGTCATCCGCTGGCGTCCCGATCTGCAGGTTTTCACCGACATTGACATCCCCCGCGAGTATTTCACCGATATGCTCAAGCGTCAGGCGGTAGTCAACCCGGGCATCCGTTTCGTTTTCCGCTGGGAAGTTCGCGGAACGGACGAAAAGGGCAAGCCGATCAAGCCGGGTACGTTCGAAACTGAGGAATTCTTCTACGAAAACGGTATCGCCGACTATATTTCCGAGATTGCAGGTGATACTGCTGAGACCAAAGTGGCGCAGTTCCATCTTGAAACCAAGGGACGCGACCGTGACGACATGAAGGACTACAAGCTCATAGCCGACATCGCGTTCACGGTATCGAAAACTGTGCACACCCTTGAGTATTACCACAACTCATCGTGGCTCGAGCACGGCGGATCTCCCGAAAAGGCAGTCAAGCTGGCGTTTGTGTCCGCTGTTGACAAGAGGCTCAAGGCGACCGGAAAATACAACAAAAACGAATCGAAGATCACATTCCCCGACATCGAGGACTGCTTGATTCTCGTTACAAACTCATTCTCCACGCAGACGTCCTACGCGAACCAGACGAAAAAGGCGATCACCAACACATTCATCGCGGAAGCAATGACCGAGTTCCTCAAGGAACAACTCGAGTATTTCTTTGCGGAAAATCCCGTGGACGGCGACCGACTCTGCGCGCAGGTTCTTGTCAACAAGAGATCGCGTGAGCAGTCCGAAGCTACGAGACTGAACCTGAAGAAGAAGCTGGCGGCGAGTACAGACGTTTCAAACCGTGTTGAAAAGTTCGTTGCGTGCAGATCGAAGGATCCGGACGTGCGCGAGGTTTACATCGTAGAGGGTGACTCCGCTATGTCATCGTGTAAGCTGGCAAGAAACGCGGAGTTCCAGGCGATCATTCCCGTGCGAGGCAAGACGCTGAACTGTCTCAAGGCATCGTACGACAGGATTTTCAAGAGTGACATCATTCTCGACCTCCTGCGTGTAATCGGATGCGGCGTTGAGATTCAGACAAAGCACAAGTCGGACATGGTTCCGTTCGATATAAACAATCTCCGCTGGTCGAAGATCATCATCTGTACCGATGCGGACGAAGACGGATTCCAGATCAGAACGCTTCTTCTGACGCTGTTCTACCGCCTGCTGCCGACGCTTCTCAAAGAGGGCAAGGTATACATCGCGGAATCCCCGCTGTACGAGATCACACCGTCGAAGGGTGAAGCTGAATTTGCGTACAACGAGCCGGAGAAGGCTGAGATTGTGAAGAAGTTCGAGGAAAAGGGACTCAAGTACACGCTCCAGCGATCTAAAGGTCTTGGCGAGAACGAGCCTGACATGATGTCAAAGACGACGATGCATCCTGCGACGCGCCGTCTGATCAGGGTAACACCTGCTGACGCTGCGGCAACGGCGAAGATGTTCGACATCATGCTCGGAGACGATCTCGAAGGCAGAAAGAAGTACATCGCCGAGCACGGTCACGAATTCCTCGCGGCGGCA
>CAZPPN010000388.1:0-2045 GCA_964588425.1 uncultured Ruminococcus sp.
TGCCACACCGGGGATCTCCATTTTAACAGCTCCGTCGACGACGTTTGACGCCGAGAACTGCCCGATGCTGTCATGATTGCCGATCTGCACGATAGCGTTCACGATAACGCGGAACATGATGATCGTACTCTTTGTGAGGAATGTCTCGTCCGAGAGTGCCGCTTCGTCTGCTCTGAGATATTTTTCGAGAAGATCGGTGAGCTTCATAAATTTCTTCATCAGGAACGAGATTTTCGTCAGACCTTTTGTCGGGATCGGAGTGGATGTGCCGTTTATCATTCCGTTGAATTTTTTGTATGAGGAGAACGGGAGCTTGATAACACTGTCTTCAACTCCTTCTTTGAGTGAGCATTTTCCGTCCGAGAATACAAGTGACGCTTCCGGTCCGCCTTTTACCGCGAATCCGATCGAGCACTCGTTTTTTCCGAGGATTTTTCTGGCTTCCGGTACGATTCGCACAACACTGTGAGTGATCCGAGCACACCGTACATATTGATGTAAGCCAGAGTTTTCTGATCAATTAATTCTGCCATTGTTTCTGCCTCTGTTTCGTTTGTATTTTGAATATCCGTTATTATTTTATCCCTACGCTGATCTCGCCCGAATCGAGTGTTGTCTGTACGCCGCCGCTTTCCACGATGAGTCCGCCGCGTGAATCAATGCCGACCGCTTTTCCGTCATATGACTGTCCGTTCTGAGTGAAAGTGATCTCATGCCCGAGTACAACAGAGCGCGAGCGGTATTCGTCAATGTATCTGCCGAAATCAAAACCGTTTTCCCTGATGCCGAGCAGATGCCGCGCTATCGCATGACACAGCCTGTCACGTGACACATCCGCACCATGCTCCGCAAGCGAGACCGCATTGTACGACGCATCGACGATCTCGGGCGAGTGGTCAATGTTCACGCCGATGCCGATGATGAGGTATTCCGAGACCATTCTGCCGTAATCGTTCACGGATTCGACAAGGATGCCTGCCAGCTTTCCGCCGCCGAGATAAATGTCGTTCACCCACTTGATGCCGCATACGATACCGCATACTTCCTCAATCGCACGGCACACAGCGACAGCCGCGCAGGACGTGACCGATACAGCTTCCGAGATAGGATAACCGCACCGCATCGCGAGAGTCATGTACAGACCGCCTTCGGGTGAGAGGAAGGATTTCCCCTGCCGTCCGCGTCCGCCGCTCTGGGAGTCTGCCGTGATGAGAATATCGCCGCACTCACCCGAGAGTATCAGCTCACGCGCGTCGGTATTCGTCGATACGGTAACGGATTTGCTGATAATTTTTACATCGCAGAGCGCGTCTTTCTGAGAAGATGGCATGAAGCTGCTCCTTTATTATTAAATAATTGCATTATTATTTTAGCAAATGGGGCGATAATTGTCAACAGATGATATGTGAACATGAAAAAATAGCAAGATGTACGGACTTTGAGAGAATAATAATTGTTGAATGTGTGTGAATTTTTGGTATAACCGTTATTTTTTAAAAAAAGTGTTGATAAAATCCGCAATTTGTGGTATATTTAATAATGCAGAAAAATAAAAATCTTATAAAAAAGAGGTTCAATATGACTTACAACAAAAAATCCGTTGAAGATATTGACGTTGCCGGTAAGAAAGTCCTCGTAAGATGTGACTTCAACGTGCCCGTCAAGGATGGCGTTATCACAGACGACAAGCGTATCGTCGGCGCTATGAAGACAATCCAGTATCTCGTAGCTCAGGGCGCAAAGGTTATCCTCTGCTCTCACATGGGCAGACCCCACAATGTTCTCGACGCTGAACTCAAGCTCGACAAGAAGGAAAAGAAGAAGATCGAAGCTCTCCCCGCTGAAGAACAGGAAGCTGCAAAGGCTGCTGCTCTTGAAAAGGGTGCTAAGGACATCACAAAGCTCTCCCTCAAGATCGTTGCTGACGACCTCGCAAAGAAGGGCATCAACGTAACACTCGCAAAGGACGTAATCGGTCCCGATGCACAGGCTAAGGCTGCTGCTCTCCGGAACGGCGAAGTTCTCCTTCTAGAAAACGTTCGTTT
>CAZPPN010000389.1:0-2033 GCA_964588425.1 uncultured Ruminococcus sp.
AAAAAACTGCCGAATACAGACAACCGTACCCGGCAGAATTTTTTACGAGAAGAAAATAATAACGAGCTGAGCAACAACCACAACGGAGATGAGGGCGATGGGATAAGTTGAAGCATAAGCTGCCGCAACATCTTCGGTCTTTGCCACATGGATAAGTGTTCCGAGAGCGGGAGTTGAAGTCATACCGCCTGTGATGGATCCGAGGTTGTTGAGGATGTTGAGCTTGAGGATGTATTTCGCGAAGACGAAGCCGATAATCATGGGAACAATCGTCATGACTGCACCGTATATGAAGTACACCGGTTCGAAATACTTCACGAAAGATGCGCCGCCGGAGATTCCTGCTCCGAGGAGGAAGAGCACCAATCCGAATTCACGGAAAACTTTAAGCGCTTTTGCGTCGGGCATGATGTTGATCTTTCCGATGTGTCCGAAGTGACCGAACGCAAGAGTTGCTACGAGGCATCCGCCGGTTGAAGTGAGAGAGAAATTGCCGAACTTGAATGA
The DNA here is from genome assembly GCA_964588425.1 of uncultured Ruminococcus sp. Classification (GTDB taxonomy): domain Bacteria; phylum Bacillota; class Clostridia; order Oscillospirales; family CAG-272; genus UMGS1696. The sequence goes on from CAZPPN010000389.1 coordinate 508, forward strand.
CCCGAGAACCAGACCGATCACAACTGCAAGTGCGAACGGCATGAATCCGTAGTCATCCACGTCAATGAGTCCTTCCCTGTTCTTCTTTGCATCGCCTTTGTTTGCGGCTACAAGACTTTCACGTTCCTTGTCGATGTCCACTTTGAGGATTTTTGGTATGAGCTGAACAAAAAGCACAACACCGATAACACCGAAGAGATATGCGATTCCGTATCCTACCGAAACGATTGATTCAAGCTCTGCCACAACTGTTCCTTTCGCCGCAGAAAAAGCGGGAGTGGATGTCAGCGCACCCGCAAAGAGACCTACAAGCATAGCTGTGAACTCGGCTGCGGAGAGATCTGTGAAGTTTCTTCCGATAAAGATGCAGGCAACGCACGCAAGACCGCCGGAGATGATGATTACAAGTCCGAGCGTTACGTATGACTTGAAGTTCTGCTTGAAGTTTCCTATGAAACTCGGGCCTGCAATGAATCCTACCGAAGATACAAAGAGGATAAGTCCCATGTTTTCCACGATCTTCAATGCATTGCTTACGTATGAAGAGCCTTCAACCGTCAGCTCTGCGCTGAGATGCTGATAGAAGAAACATCCGAAGAGGAGTGCCACGATGAACACGCCTGCCGAGCCGAGGTTTACGCCTTTGATTGTAATTCTTCCGAGAAGATATCCCAGAGCAAGAATGGCGAAAACCGAAAACATCAAAAATGATACTGCTTTAATTGAGAGAATACCGCCTAAGAGAGACATTTGTATACCAGTCCTTTCTTCTTACACCTGTGTCAATCAGAACGCCTTCTTGTCGATGTTCTGATTACCGCTTGTGTATACGGGAAGAAGTTTGGGAGACTGAATATCGCTGTCAATTCCTGCTTCTTCTTTTTCTTTTGCAAACTTTTCGATATGTGCGAGTGTGAGTGCTCCGCATTCAACGGACTTGGACTTTTCGGAAGCCGATTTACCTGCGTTTCTTCCGAATACGATGATATCGAGAAGCGAGTTGCCCATGAGTCGGTTTCTGCCGTGGATACCGCCGACTACTTCACCTGCAGCGTAGAGGTTTTCGACTCCTGTCATACCGTTAGCGGAGATATCGAGACCGCCGTTCTGGTAGTGGAGTGTGGGATATACGAGGATCGGTTCCTTGCGGATGTCGATGCCGTATTTGCCGAACATACGGAGCATTGCGGGGATTCTCTTTTCGATTGTGCCCTCGCCGCCCTTGAGCTCAATCATCGGAGTGTCGAGCCAGAGTCCGAGACCGTCGGATGTTTCAAGACCGTTGTCACGCGCTGTGCATTCACGGATGATGGATGCCGCGGATACGTCTCTTGTTTCAAGGGGATGCATGAATACTTCGCCGTTCTTGTTGACGAGCTTTGCGCCGAGGGAACGTACCTTTTCTGTAACGAGTGCGCCGTAGATCTGTTCGGGGAATGCAGCGCCTGTGGGATGGTACTGGAGTGTGTCAGCATACAGGAGCTTTGCGCCGATACGGTAACCGAGCACGAGACCGTCCGCTGTTG
>CAZPPN010000390.1:0-2033 GCA_964588425.1 uncultured Ruminococcus sp.
GCGGGATGTTTGGTTTGTAATTATAATCCAAAATCCGTAAGCGATTGCCGTGTAATCTTTTCCTGTTCCGCTTGAATTATGTCTGCGGATATGTTATAATATTTACGATTATTTTTTCGGAGAAAACACAGCCAATGAACAACAGACTGCTTCTTGTCGACGGACACAATCTGCTTTTCCGTATGTTTTACGGGATGCCTGACACATTCTACACCCACTCGGGTATAAAATTCAATGCGGTATACGGTTTCGCGCACGCTCTTTCGAGGGTGTCGGCAATCATCCGTCCGTCACACGCGCTTGTTGTTTTCGATTCCGAGGACTGCGGAGACCGACGCGAGCTTGACACGGCGTACAAGGCGAACCGTCCCGACTACTCGGAGATGTCTCCGAACGACTGCCCGTTCACTCAGCTCAGCGCAATCTATGCTATGCTTGACGAGATGGGGATACCGAATCACGAGATCCACGGCTGTGAGGCTGACGATGTGATTGCGTCATACGCGCTGAATTTCTCGGGCAGCATGGATGTTGTGATCATGTCGACCGACCGCGACTACTGGCAGCTCATCTCGGACAGGGTATCGATTCTCGATTATCACGGCTCGGACAGCAGGCTTATTAAACCGGGCGATGTATCGGACAAGTTCGGTGTGCTTCCGGAGCAGTTCGCGGATTTCAAGTGTCTGATCGGTGACAAGTCCGACAACATTGTGGGTGTACACGGAGTAGGACCGAAAAGAGCTGCGGAGCTTCTTATAAAATACGGCTCGATCGACGGGATCTATGAGCACATTGACGATATCGACCGTGCGGCGGTAAAAAAGGCTCTGCTTGAGTCGAGGGATCGTCTTGAGCTGAACTCGCGTCTGATACGTCTGAGCACGGCGGTATCGCTTCCGCTTGAGCTTGATCAGCTTGCGTTCAGTCCGGTCAATCCCGGAAATCTGATGTCTCGTGCAGGTATTCTTGCCGAACTTCATGCAAATCGTGAGAAAATCTGAACTTTTTTGCGATAAGTGCTTGATTTTCACTTCAATATTTGTTATACTAATCAAGTATTATAAAATACACAGTGCTGACGAAAACTATCCGCAGACCGATCGTTCTAAAGAGAGTCGGGGATGATGAGATCCCGGCGTACGATTCTGCGGTATCCACTTTCCGAGCTGTGAGGCCGGCGCCCTTTACCGCGCTTCAACGAGGCGTGTCTTTTCACGTGAATTTGGGTGGCACCGCGAATCTTTCGTCCCAAGCCGGTTTCTCGGCATGATGAAAGGTTCTTTTTTGTTTTTTGCGTTTTATTTGGGGCTGCTCAGGGCTTTGCCCTAAGAACCCACCACCTTTGGAAAAGCGCCTTTTTTCAAAAGGGGACGAAACTTTTATACAGGGTTACTTTTTGGTTTGTGCGCTGACAGTTTGTTTGGTTTCAGGCTGACAGAAATTTTGTTCCGTCCAAGGGATTAGAAGATCGTTAATACGGCTCACAGGGACCGCCGAGACCCTGTTCGTCCTCGCCGTGACGCATTTGCGGGATATAATTAGATTCGCGTATTACTTAATCTGAATCGTCAAACAACATCGCGAACGGTGAATTTGCTATATGTGCGCGATGAAGATTAGCAGGTTTAGATAAAGAACACGCGCATCTAACGAAATCATGCAATTGTTGCCCACTGTGGCGAGTAGGGTCTCGGTGGTCCCTACGAGCTCGCGAACGGTTTTCTGAGGCTCTGCAAGCGCTGTATTTGATCCACCTGCAGCCAAACCGCATTGGTAAAGCACCAACCCATCCCCCCTACCCAGTTTAAAAGTTTTTGCCAGGCTTTTTCCAAAAAGCCGCGTCCCCCCAAACTCCCCCCTTAAGCCAACAATACTTCATAAAATAAACGAGGTAAAAAACCATGCTTGACATTAAGTTTTTAAGAGAAAACCCCGAAATTGTAAAGCAGAATATCAAGAATAAGTTCCAGGATCACAAGCTGCCGATGGTGGATGAAGTGATTGCGCTGGACGCTGAGAACCGTGCTATT
>CAZPPN010000391.1:0-2028 GCA_964588425.1 uncultured Ruminococcus sp.
CTGCGAGCATAGCCATCGGGTTAGTATAGTTGAGGAACCAAGCCTTGGGGCAGACTTCAGCCATGTCGTTGGCGAAATCCTCGAGAACGGGGATAGTACGGAGAGCACGGAAGATACCACCGATGCCGAGAGTGTCAGCGATCGTCTGACGGAGACCGTACTTCTTGGGAACTTCGAAGTCGATGATTGTGCAGGGATCGTAGAGACCGACCTGGATAGCGTTTACAACGAAGTTAGCGTCGCGGAGAGCTTCCTTGCGGTTTTCAACGCCGAGGTGCTTTGTAACAGTAGCTCTGCCCTCGTTGATGTTCTTGTTGAGAGCGTCGATCATGATGTAGGACTCTTCAAGTCTCTGCTCGTCGATGTCGTAGAGAGAGATCTCGAAATCCTGAAGTGCGGGTGTGAGCATACAGTCACCGAGTACGTTCTTGGCGAAAACTGTGCTTCCTGCACCCATAAATGTAATTTTTCCCATAGTTATCTCCTTGTAAAAAAATTATGAGGTTATGTACATTATACATGATATGTGGTAAAATTGCAAGAGGAATTGACTTAATGAAGTGAAAAATGAAGAATGAATGATTGAGTTGAATTAATTTTTCATTTTCATTCTTCATTTTTTATTCTTACTCGCGCTCAGCGTCGCAGTAAACGCAGCGGTACACTCTCTTTTCGGGATTCGCGAGATAGAACTCGTGCTCAAGCTCCTGCTCGGTGGAAGTGATGCAGCGCGGATTCGTGCAGCGGATGACCTTCGTGATCTTCTCGGGGAGCGTAAGATGCTCTCTCTTTACGATCTGTCCGCCATCGATCACGTTTACCGTAATTCCGGGATCAATGTATCCAAGCACCGTGAAATCAAGCTCGATCACCTGCCCGATCTTGATTATGTCCTTCTTGCCCATCTTGCGGCTCTCAGCATTCTTGATTACTGCAACGGTGCAGTCGAGCTTTCCAAGCCCAAGTATATCATATATCTCCATGCCGCGTCCGGCTGTAATATGGTCCAGTACAATTCCTTCCTGTATCTGTCCGATTATCATGTGTGTATCTCCTTTCATTATTTTCATGGGACTCTGTCCCAAACTCTGTTCTCATGGGACTCTGTCCCAAACCCTGCAAGCCTTTGAAAAGGCTTGATCCAAACTTTCTGAATGGGGGGAGCCTGGGTGTATTGCAGATTTGCCGGTGATCTGTTATCGTTTGTGCAGCCGGTAAATTTCGTATTTCTACATTCGTCAGACCTAACAAATTAGGTTTTACTTGGTACGCACGTATTAAGGCTTTAGTATGTACTGCAAATGGAGCACCCAAACCCATAAAAGTACCCGGTATAAAAGTTTCGTCCACCTTTCCAAAGGTGGTGGGGTTCGGGGCAAAGCCCTGAGCAATATTCGGTTTACTTAACCCCCAGCAGCTTCATAATCAACGCGGCGCGCATGAATTTGCCGTAGAGGACCTGTTTGAAGTAGCAGGCACGGGGGTCGTCGTCGACTGCGACTGAGATTTCGTTTACGCGCGGGAGGGGATGCATGATGATGAGGTCGTCTTTGGCGTTTTTGAGCTTGTCGGGGGAGAGGATGTACGTGTCGCGGAGACGGATGTAATCCTCTTCGTTGAAGAAACGCTCTTTCTGTACGCGGGTCATATAGAGGATATCGAGATCGGGGATGTTGTCCTCCATGGATCTGACCTCAACATACGGGATTCCTAAGGGATCGAGAACGTCGGTCTTGATGTAGTCGGGAACGCAGAGCTCTTCGGGGGAGATGAGTACGAACTTCACACCCGGGTAGCGTGACATAGCCTCGATGAGGGAGTGAACGGTACGTCCGAACTTGAGGTCGCCGCAGAGACCGACTGTGAGGTTGTCGAAGTGACCCTTTTCGCGGTGGATGGTCATGAGATCGGCGAGTGTCTGCGTGGGGTGATTGTGACCGCCGTCACCTGCATTGATAACGGGGATCGTAGCCTTTTTGGATGCAACATAGGGCGCGCCTTCTTTGGGATGACGCATCGCGATGATGT
>CAZPPN010000392.1:0-2026 GCA_964588425.1 uncultured Ruminococcus sp.
TTGTGTTCTTGGTATGAATGTTTCTTTACTTTGTCAACAGCACCAAAGAGGAACTCTTTCGGACGTCTTGGGTGTTTCGAGCTTTGCGAAGCTCGACAAGGGACGTTGTCCCCTTGACCCCTACCAACTTTTGGAAAAGTTGGATCAAAACTTTTATACCGGCGTACGTTTTGCTTGTTTTTATTGTTTAAGATACTTGCTGAGCGAGATCGAGCTTCCGATGATACCGGTTACGATGCCGAGCGCGATGAATCCGAGGAAAACATAGTTGCTGATGTCAGCGAACTGGAGAATCGAGATCATCTGCAGATCTGTCATTACCATTGTTTCAATGTAGGAATAAATGTACCATTCAATAAAATATGCCGCAACGGATGCGAATATTCCGATTATGATACCCTCGAAAATAAAGGGAAGAGTGATGAACCAAGCGGTCGCGCCCACATAACGCATTACGCTGATCTCGTGGCGTCTCGCGAAAACGGAGAGCTTGATCGTATTTACGATGATGAACACGCTGACAACGGTGAGGATTACAAGGAACCAGAAGAAAATCAGCATTACGCCACTCTTGAGATTCTCGATCGTTGTCGCAAGGTCGAGGCGGTTATTTACCTTCGCGATGCCCTCGATCTGCTTGATTTGGTAGTCGAGGTTGGGTACTTTCTCGTTATCGAGATATGTTATGACGAACATATCGGGCAGGGGGTTGTTCTCTTCCGTAATGTCATCGTAAACGTCGTACTCGGCTTTCATCTGTGCGAGACCTTCGGCTTTGGTGACACGTTTGATCTCGTCAACGTTGTCGAGCAGACTGAGCTTGTCATGTATAGCAACAATTTCCTCTTCGGTCGCGTCTGTCTGGCAGTACACAACGATTTCGTTGAGCAGACCGAATCTTTCAAGGTTAGCGTCGATGTTCGCAACGAGAAGCGTGAAGCCGCCGATTACGATAAGACAACTCATGAGAACTGCGATGGAAGCGAATGTCATGACACCGTTGCGCCACAGTCCTGCGAATGCCTGTTTAATAAAATAGAAGGGATTATACCGTCTCATTGAACATACCTCCTACGCGGTCTTCGATGATAAGTCCGTCTTTGAGCATTACAACTCTCTGTTTGTAGTAGTCAACGAGATTCTTTTCGTGTGTTACGACGATGACGGTTTTCCCGAGCTTATTGATCTTCACAAGAAGGCTCATGATTTCAAGCGACATTTTCGGGTCGATGTTTCCCGTCGGCTCGTCTGCGATGATGATCTTGGGGTTGTTGGCAAGCGCGCGTGCAAGAGCAACTCTCTGCTGCTCACCGCCGGAGATTTCGTTCGGGAATGAGTCCTGCTTGCCGGCAAGGTTGACGGTGTTGAGGATTGCGGGGACGCGGCGTGCGATTTTCTTTCTCGGTGTGCCGACAACTTCCATCGCGAACGCTACGTTTTCGTAAACGGTCTTTTTGGGGAAGAGACGGAAGTCCTGGAATACTACTCCAAGCTCGCGTCTGTAATACGGAACTTTATAGTTTGACATATTTGCGAGGTCATAGTCGCTGACCATGAGCTTGCCTGAGGAGGGTCTTTCCTCTCTGAGCAGGAGCTTCATCAGCGTGGTCTTGCCGGCGCCGGAGTGACCTACGATGAACACGAATTCACCGTCCTCAATATGAAGATTGACTCCTTTGAGCGCCATAGTTCCGTTGGGATATGCTTTTTTTACATTAACAAAATCTATCATGGGAACCTTTCCTTGTGCGCCGTGCTGTGATTTATGCATGACGCGGATTTTTCGTATTCGGATATACGCTTTGCACAGATGCTGTGTTCTTTGTAAAGTGTGCGCTTAAACAAAACTACAATAAATAAAAATAAAGCTTGGCTAATTATTGTATAAATTGTAGATGAAATTCAATAAAAACATTGCAGGAACTATACGCGTGAGTGCAGTATAGTCCCTGTCGGTTTTATATTCGGTTGGCAAGCCCTCAATCAATACTTGACGGGCTTTGTTGTGAGGTACCTCTTGACCATT
>CAZPPN010000393.1:0-2024 GCA_964588425.1 uncultured Ruminococcus sp.
GACGGTTGTCCGCACGCCGGTATCGGTACGGCTTATAATTTCGGTTGGAAGCGTAGCGAGATAATCGAATTTATCGAGATGCTCATCCCCGTCGGATATACGGCAAAAACGCTCTCGACAATGCTTGTGGATGAATGCAACCGCCTTTATGATGACAAGCCGGGAGATGACGCAACCGCCTGTGTTGTCAGAATAAGAAAACGTGAGCCGATGAACATACTTTTCGGACCTCCCTCAAACCGCGATGACTGCGACAGAATGATGTCACTTTTCTTCTCAAAAGAAGGCAAGCACATCATCTGCGGCGGAACAACATCATCAATTGCCGCAAAATTTCTGCGAAAACCCCTTAAAGCAAGCCTGAAATTTGAGAGTACCGATATTCCTCCCGTTGCGGAGCTTGAAGGCGTTGATTTGGTGACGGAAGGTGTTATTACTGTCAACCGTGTTTTGGAATATGCCCGAGACCATCTTGCTGAAAACACAAAATATGATATTTGGAGTCAGCATCGTGACGGAGCATCACTTATCAGCCGTCTTTTATTTGAAGAAGCAACCGATATTAATTTCTATGTCGGACGCGCCATCAATCCAGCACATCAGAACCCTGATCTTCCCATAACATTCAGCATCAAGATGAATCTCGTTGAAGAGCTTTCCGAATGTCTGAAACAAATGGGCAAGCGGATCAAGGTGAGTTATTTTTAAGGAGAATGCTGAATGAGAAAATTTGATACAAAAGTACAGCATCTGAAATATAAAGTTCTTCGCGAAGTAGCCAGACAGGCATGGGACGGAAGCCTACTTGAAAATGTTTTGGATATTCCGAAGATGATCGTACCCAATACCACACCGACAATGCGCTGCTGTGTCTACAAAGAACGCGCAATTCTTGCGGAACGTGTAAAGCTCGCGATGGGCGGAACTGCTGAGGATACAAACGTCATTCAGGTAATCGATATCGCCTGTGATGAGTGTCCGGCAGCCGGATATGAGGTAACCGACTCATGCCGCGGATGTCTGGCTCATCGCTGTGAAGATGTCTGCAAGCGCGGAGCAATCTCGTTCGACCACAATCATGTAGCTCACATCGACAAGAGCAAGTGTGTTGAATGCGGACAGTGCGCTAAGGTATGCCCATATTTCGCTATCGTAAACCGCAGCCGTCCCTGTCAGAATGCCTGTAAAGTAAAGGCGATCTCCATTACGGAAAACAATGCGGCTGCTATTGACAAGACAAAATGCATCCAGTGCGGCGCTTGCGTATATCAGTGTCCGTTCGGCGCAATTACAGACCGTTCTTACATTTTGAATGTGATTGACATGATTCAGAAGAGTGACGGCAATAAGAATTATAAGGTATATGCAATAGTCGCGCCATCGATATCAAGCCAGTTCATCTATGCAAAACTCGGGCAGGTAGTGACAGGCTTGAAGGAACTCGGTTTCCATACGGTTATCGAAGCTGCACTCGGCGCGGATATGGTAGCTCAGTCCGAATCACGTGAACTTGCGGAGAAAGGATTCCTGACAAGCTCCTGCTGCCCTGCGTTTGTGGCATATATCAAGTCCGCATTCCCTCAGCTTCTGCCGCTTGTATCGCACAATCCGTCACCTATGACAGCTCTCGCAAAATACCTCAAAGAGACGGACGAAAACTGCAAAGTGGTATTCATCGGTCCATGCACTGCAAAAAAAGCCGAAGCACAGCTTGAAGAAGTCAGAGAGTATGTGGATGCTGTTATGACGTTTGAAGAGCTTCAGGCGTTGTATGACAGCCGCGGCATTGACATCACCGCTTTACCCGAAGATGTACTCGACAACGCATCCTATTTCGGACGTATTTTTGCACGCTCCGGCGGTCTTTCCGATGCAGTTGCGCAGGCAATGAAGGAACAGAACATCGACTTTGACCTCAAAGCAGTCCCGTGTGACGGTATCGAAGCCTGCCGCACCGCACTTCTGAAAGCAAGCAAGAATCTTTTGAACGGCAACTTCATCGAAGGTATGGCTTGTATCGGCGG
>CAZPPN010000394.1:0-2015 GCA_964588425.1 uncultured Ruminococcus sp.
CTGCATCAATTCCAATAAAAACATCTCCTTGGTATGTTTTTAAGTCTGCTTTTTTTGTAATATCATGAAGAAGCGCTGACACACGAAGCTCGTTTATTCTGTCGGGAAGATATATCTCACCGATTTTTACAGCTTCACGCTCAACTTCGAGAGTATGCAGGTATCTTTTGTCCCAGAGATAGGGCTTGATTTTTTCACGAACCTCAGATACATCTGCGTCAGTCAGAATTCTTTCGGTTTTGTTTTCTTTATATTCGCTCATTTTGTGTAAAGATGTCTTTTTTCAATGATTTCGATTACTTCTTCCGGAAGAAGTTCCGAGAGGTCTCTGCCGTTCTCGATCCTTTCCCTGATCTCGGTTGAGGATATCTCGAACGGATCCGAGCCTATCACGGTAACATCCGCCGAAAAACGTGACTTATATTCTTCAGCTTTCTGTCTGATACCGTCCTCACCTGCGGAATATCTCGGAACACACACGATCTTCGCGAGTCTGAAAATTATGTCGGAATTTCTCCATTTATCAAGAGTCATGAACATATCCGTTCCGCACAGGAGATATATTTCCCTGCCGGGAGATGTCAGATGCTCGAGCGTTTCGTATGTGTAGCTGATACCGCCCTTGGTGATCTCGTAATCGGATACTTCGACACCCTCGATATCACCGAACGCGGCACGGCACATCTCGAGTCTGTCCTCGGGGGTGTCAATGCTCGTTCTGACTTTATGAGGCGGTATTGCTGTCGGCATAATCAGGATTTTGTCAAGACTGATCGTTTCGCTCAGGGTTCTGGCGGCGTGAACATGACCGAGATGAGGCGGTGCAAATGTTCCTCCGAAGAGTCCGATTTTTTCGGTTGAACTGTTCATCTGCTCAGATCATTGTGGAGATTTTTCTTTTCTCGGGCTTGGATGATTCCTTGAAGAGAATGATCTTTCTGCCGATTACCGCAACGACTTCCGATTCTGTCATAGCGGCAATATTTTCGGCAGCTTCTCTTGCGTCCTCGTCAGAGTTGTCAAGAACACTTATTTTAACAAGCTCTCTCGCTTCAAGTGCGTCTCCGATGGATTTTACCGCAGCTTCACCTACGCCGCCCTTACCGATCTGGAAAATAGCGTCCATTCTTGATGCTGCGGATTTGAGTGTTGCTCTCTGTTTACTGTTAAGCATATTTTTACTCCGTCAATTATTGATGATTTTTACGATTCTGTCTGTAAACTCACGCATTGCGATACCGCGGTGGGATACTTCATTCTTTTTCTCCTGCGGAATTTCTGCAAATGTCGCGTCAAACTGCGGATAATAGAACAGCGAATCATATCCGAATCCGCCCTCTCCGCGTTCTTCCGTGAGGATTGTTCCAAAGCATTCTCCGCGTATTACCATTGCGCGGTCTGCCGGTATACCTGTTTTCGCTGAGAGTTCATCGGATATTCTCCACTCTTCGGGAATTCTGAAGGGGCAGTTTTCCGGAAGAACCACGGATGCGGTACATACGAACTTTGCACCGCGCTTCTCAGCTTCAATACCGTCAAGATTTCTGAGAAGAAACGCTCTGTTTTTCTCGTCATTCGCACCCTCGCCGGAATATCTCGCGGAATAGATGCCGGGTGCGCCGCCGAGAAAATCAACTGCGAGTCCCGAGTCATCCGCGATTCCGATATACCCGAGTCCTGCGGGGACAGACGCCTTGATGAGAGAGTTTTCTTCGAACGATGTACCGTTTTCGTCAATATCTCCTTCGAATCCGATTTCTTTGAGAGAGAGAAGTCTTACCGCATTAGACGTTTTGGAAGTGAATAAAGTTTCAAGTTCCGCGATTTTTTTCTTATTATTAGATGCAAGTACGATTTCTTTCATATCCGTCCCTCAGTCTTCGTCTTCTTCGGATTCTTCGATTTCTTCGTCATTCCTGTCAAGATCTTCGTCAGCCATAAGCGCTTCACCGAACATCTTCGTATTAAACGGCTGCATATCGTCGATCTGTTCTCCGACGCCGATGAACTTCACG
>CAZPPN010000395.1:0-2000 GCA_964588425.1 uncultured Ruminococcus sp.
TTCAACCTCTACACTCCCCCGTGCTTTGCTGCAATCGGCGCAATGAACGCCGAAATGAAGTCCGGCAAGTGGGTATGGGGCGGTATCGGTCTCCAGCTCGCTACCGGATACACAGTAGCTTACCTCGTTTACACAATCGGTACGATCGTTACCGGCGGTACTCTTAATGTCGGTGCGGCAATCGCAGGTCTCATCGCGGTACTCGTTATGGCGGCTGTGATCATCTGCATCATCAATAATACAAACAAAAAGCTCAAAGCTGAGTACGCACTCAAATAATTCATATGATAACTGATATTATTGTAATTATTGTTCTTCTCCTTATCGCGGCAGGTGCTTCGCTGTACATATACAAAGCCAAAAAGAGCGGAGCTGCCTGCATCGGTTGTCCTCACGGAAGCAAATGCGCCAAATCACACGGATCGCACAGTCAGTGCAGTTGTCACGGTGATCACGGCTCATGCTCTTGCTGCTCGGACGATAAATAAAACCAAACAAAATAACGGAAGCGGTTTCAGACAACAGCCTGAGATCAGCTTCCGTTTTTTGTTTTATGTGATTTATTCAGCCTGATACCACGGGCAGGATGTGATGTGATCGTCACCTGTACTGCGGTAGCTGAGGTTTGCCGATTTGCATTCTTCACGGCAGATCGCGCATCTCGGAGCGAAACGGCATTTGTCATCAGCTCCGATCGGGCTTGATACTTCACCCTCAAGACGGACGTACTTCTTTCCGTTCGGATGTACCTCAAGGATCGAGGAGAGAAGAGCTTCAGTGTACGGATGGGAAGGATGCGCGAAAATCTCGTCAGTCGAACCTGTTTCAGCGATCTGTCCCATGTACATTACAGCCATTCGGTTTGTGAGATGGCGTACCATGCCGAGATTGTGCGTTATGAAGAGATATGTCAGACCGTACTTGTCCTGCAGATCGAGAAGCAGGTTGCAGATCTGAGCGTGAACCGATACATCAAGGGCGCTTGTCGGCTCGTCGCAGATGATGAACGACGGGTTGATGGAAAGCGCGCGTGCAATGGCGATTCTCTGACGCTGACCGCCGCTGAATTCGAAGATGTTTCTGTCTGCATCCCTGATCGAGAGACCGACCATTTCAAGCAGCGCGGCGGAACGGTCGCGGCGGATCTTTTCGTCGGCTTCACCTGCAAGAAGCATCGGTTCGCTGATGAGCTGCCACACCGTAAATCTCGGATTGAGTGAGCCGAACGGATCTTGGAAGACCATCTGAACTCCACGGCGCGCCTTTGCCCAGTCGGATTTCTGCGAGGACGGAGTAAGAGTCACACCGTTCATCTCGATCTGTCCGCCTGTCATCGGAACAAAATGGAGCAGAGCGTTCGCGAGTGTGGTTTTTCCGCATCCCGATTCGCCAACAAGACCGAATGTCTCACCGCGGCGGATCTCGATGTTCACGTTTCTGACAGCGCTGAGGTTGTCCGGCTTTCCGAATGCGCGGCTTTTGATCTTGAAATCGACGCAGAGATCTGTGGTTTTTACGATTATATCAGACATTTCCGCCGCTCCTTTCGTTCATAAGGTGACATCTTATTTTTCTGCCGCTTGCGGGTTCGGTGATTGACGGCATTTTTTCTTTGCAGATATCCATGCATTCGCTGCATCTGTTGTGGAAATAGCATCCCGCAGGCTTGAACATCGGGGAGGGAACATTGCCCGGGATCTGGTGGAATCTGCTCATTTTCTCACCGCCGGACGGAACTGATGCGATCAGACCCTTGGTATACGGATGCATGGGGGAATCGAGTACTTCGTTTACCGCGCCCTCTTCCATGATCTTGCCACAGTACATGACGTACATATAGTCAGCGAGATTTCGTACAACTCCGAGGTCGTGGGTGATGATGACCAGTGCCGTGCCTTCCTTGGAGCAGAGATTTCGGAGAAGATCGAGGATCTGTGCTTGGATCGTTACGTCGAGAGCTGTTGTCGGCTCGTCAGCGATGAGAAGTCTCGGCTTGAGCG
>CAZPPN010000396.1:0-1988 GCA_964588425.1 uncultured Ruminococcus sp.
ATCCGGAATACATGAGAAGCTGCTTATAGAGCTGAGGAGACTGAGGAAGTGCGTAGAACTTGCCGGGATGTACACGGCTGGGAACGAGATAGTCACGTGCGCCTTCGGGTGTGGGTTTGATGAGGCAAGGTGTTTCTACGTCAATGAATCCGTTATCCGCAAAGTAGTTTCTTGTGATCTTTACGATCTCGGAACGGGCGATGATATTTCTCTGAAGGTCGGGACGTCTGAGGTCGAGGTAACGGTGCTTGAGTCTGAGTTCGGGCTTTACGTCGCTGTTTTCAACGATAGCGAACGGAGGTGTCTGGGCGGCAGTGAGAATCTTGAGAGCGTCAACATAGATTTCGATCTCGCCTGTGGGGATGTTCTTGTTGATCGCAGCTTCGCCTCTGGAACGTACAGTACCGCTTACGGAAAGAACGTATTCAGCGCGGATACCGAACGCTTTGTCGAAGATCTCACGGTCTGTGTTATCATCGAATGCGAGCTGAACGATACCTGTTCTGTCTCTGAGGTCGATGAAGATGAGGCTGCCGAGGTCTCTCTGTCTCTGGCACCAGCCTGTTACGGTTACTCTTTCTCCGATATTTGCCGCTGTAAGAGTACCGCAGTAATGGGTTCTCTTATCTGATTTTGTGAATGATTCCATTTTTATTTTATCCTTTCGGTTGTTTGACTTGTTTTGAATTTATTTGACGGGGACTTTTTCCCTTTATCCATACCGGTATAATCTCTATACCGCATACGACCACTTCCCTTTGATTTTTTATATTTCAATGCCGTACTGTGACAGCATTTATTAAAAGCATTTTTTCATACTCTAAAGTATAACAAATTTTGTCGGAATATTCAAGTAGGAAAGTGTTATTTTTAAGATCAAATCGGAGATATTCCTTGTATAATATATAAAATTTATATTGTTTATGCGATTTCTTGACAATCTGACTATTGTAATCGCGGTCATTTTATGGTAAAATATTTTATTATAAAAATTCTTATTACAAAGAGGTAAACTAAATATGGAATATAGAATCTCCGATAAGCTCGTAGCGCTCAAGCCTTCCGCAATCCGTGAGATCTTCAAATCTCTCAGCGATCCTACAATTATCAGCTTCGCTGCCGGCAATCCCTCTCCGCTCTCTTTCCCCGCAGAAGAGCTTGCCGAAATCTCCGCTGACATTTTCGCAAACGATTCCACAGCCGCTCTCCAGTACAGCATCACAGAGGGATATCCTCCGCTCCGCCGTGCTGTTGCCGAGAGAATGAAAGAAAAGTTCGGCATCGGTTCTGACAACGACACAACCATCATCACCACAGGCGGTCAGCAGGGTATTGAACTTGCCTGCAAAGCTCTATGCAACGAAGGCGATGTTGTTATCTGCGAAAATCCTTCCTTCATCGGTGCTCTCAACGCATTCCGCTCAAACGGTGCCAAGCTCGTAGGTGTTCCGCTCCGTGATGACGGCATCGACACGGACAAGCTCGAAGAAGCGCTCAAAGCAAATCCCAACGCGAAGCTCCTCTATCTCATCCCGACATTCCACAATCCTGCCGGAATCACATCCACGCTCGAGAACCGCAAAAAGGTTTACGAGCTTGCAAAGAAGTATCAGATCGTTATTCTCGAAGACAACCCGTACGGCGAGCTCCGTTTTGCAGGTGAGGATGTTCCCACTTACAAATCCTTTGACACGGAAGGTCTTGTAATTTACTGCTCTTCTTTCTCAAAGATCCTCTCCGCCGGTATGAGAATCGGTTATGTCTGCGGTCCGGACGAGATCATTTCCAAGATGGTTGTCGCAAAGCAGGTTGAGGATGTTCACACAAACGTATTCTTCCAGATGCTCTGCTACCGTTACATGACAGAGAGAGATCTCGACGCACACATCGCTAAGATCCGCGCTCTTTACCGTTCCAAGTGCGAGCTTATGCTTTCCGAGCTTGACAAGAATATGCCCGAATGCGTGAAGTTCACTCGTCCCGAGGGC
>CAZPPN010000397.1:0-1969 GCA_964588425.1 uncultured Ruminococcus sp.
ATCCGATCGCTGGGCAACTGTTATAAAGAAGCACATTACAGTAGTCGATGTCAGACTTGATATGGGTGTACGTCTGCCTTATATCAGCGAAAATCACGATTATTATACTGTCTCTCTGCCGAATTCCGATGAGAACGGACAGCTTGTTTTTACGGAAGCTGTTATCTCAAAGCGCGATGCGGTCTTCGGTTCCCTGACGTACACGATGGAAAACTACTACAATCAGGCATTCGAGTATCTCGGTGTCGATTACGGATGGGGCGGAGCTGACGGTGGTGTTGACTGTTCAGGATTTGTTGTATCGGTATTCCGCACATTCGGATTTGATCTGCCCAGAAATACCGGTGAGCTCCGCAAGTTCTTCGGTGAATCCGTTTCTTTCGATTCTCTTTCCGCGGACAGCATATCTCAGCATTTCAATGAAACAGCAGCGCCGACCGCAGTTCATACAAGCAGTCACATAATGTTATATCTCGGATGCATTGACGGTATTCATTATGTAATTCATGCCCCTGCCGGCGGTGAGAAAGTCAGTATCATGCCGCTTACACTACCGGGGAATCTTCTTTCTCTTTCGGAATTGAAGGAATAACTTCACAATCGGAATATTTTGCCGCTTCTATTGACGTACTTATAAATTCCGAAGCACAATTGCAATATATGAAACTAAAAATCTATCTAACGGAGGTTCTTTTATGAAACACAAAGTCATTGTATTATCAGCTGATGCGCTCGTTGCGGACGATATGGCGAAGCTTTCCGAGATGCCGAATTTCAAAAAGTATCTCGGCGGAGGATCATGTATCAGAAAAATCAAGTCGATTTATCCGACAATTACATATCCCTGTCACACATCCATTTCAACAGGTGTATATCCCGACCGTCACGGTATCCCCGGTAATCTTAAATCTCCTTATAAATATATCAAATCTCCGATTCCGTGGATCTGGGAGCACGAATACGTAAAAGTCCCCGATATCTTTGACGCAGCTAAGAAAGCAGGACTCACAACCGCTGCCGTTTTCTGGCCTGTAACCGGTAATCATAAGAATATCGACTACCTCATTGACGAATATTGGACTCAGTATCAGGGACAGTCACTCGCTGATGCATTTGCGGACATGGGTATGGCGGAATGTCTCAGACCTATCGTTGAAAAGAACAAGCATCTGATGGTCGAGCGTGTTCATCCCGACTGCGACTACTTTATGGTTGCCTGCGGTGCTGACATAATCCGACAGTTCAAGCCCGATCTCATCATGATCCATCCTGCCAACATCGACGGAATCCGTCATTCAAAGGGGCTCTTCGGTGAACACATTCAGAAATCGCTTGAAGACACGGATAATTTTATCGGTGAACTGATGCAGGCGGCTGAGGATGCGGGTGTACTTGAAGAAACCAGCTTTGTTCTCACGTCAGACCACGGACAGATGGATATAAAGCGTGTTGTAAATATCAATGTTCTTCTTGCCGATGCAGGACTTATTCGACCTGTTGACGGTTCTGACGAGCCTGAATGGGATGCATGGTGTCAGTCCGGCGGTATGTCTGCGTGTGTTTATCTAAAAGACAAGAATAACACCGAGGTTTATGAAAAAACCTATGCTGTGCTCAAGCATCTATGTGATGAGGGTGTATACGGAATCAGCCGAGTTTATACAGAGGATGAAGCAAAGGATGAAGAACATTTTTCGGGTGATTTCTCATTTGTACTTGAGACAGACAATTATACAGCATTCGGTGACAGATATGTTCGTCCGCTCGTGACAAGTGCAAACAATGAAGACTACCGCAAAGGCCGCGCCACACACGGATACAATCCCGCAAAGGGCCCGACACCTGTATTTTACGTTAACGGACCGGCATTCAAGAAAGGCGTTGTGATCGAAAACGGCGTTCTTGTTGACGAAGCTCCGACTATTGCGAAAGCTATGGGATTCGAAATGCCCGATACCGACGGCAAACC
>CAZPPN010000398.1:0-1965 GCA_964588425.1 uncultured Ruminococcus sp.
TTGTGTTCTTGGTATGAATGTTTCTTTACTTTGTCAACAGCACCAAAGAGGAACTTTTTCGGAAGCATTGGGTGTTCCGAGCTTTGCGAAGCTCGGCGAGGGCTTTGCCCTTCGAACCCACCAACTTTTGAAAAAGTTGGATCAAAACTTTTCCACTTGCGCCCCCCCTTCGGCGTGTTCAGAAAATTGTGAGATAGTCCGACTGGACCTCGTTGCATATTCCGTCTCTCGCGAGCAGCCGGTGCTCAATTCGTCCGGCCGAGATGTACGGTTTGGGGCGGAATATTCAATATGAGCATATTCCACCCAACCAACCGCGTTTGCACGGGGAATAACCGCACCATAACGCCATAGAACCGCACTCGTCACGACAGTAACCGCACGAGCCCCCGCTGGGACTTTTCCACCGTCATAGCGGCTTGCAGGCGTGAGCCTGTGGGAAAGTGTCGGCGGGAACTACAACGCAGTTCTGTCATTGTTCGTTCAAATCATTCCTTGACAAAATCAAGCCGTTTCCAGCGATCAATGATCTTTCGAGACTGGTCGTAAATATCCTGTTCCGTCCAGCTATGCTCTTCATCCGGTTCCGTGCCGAACAGAACCAGAATCTCAAGTTTTGCTTCTTCCGTATGTTTCATATCCCGGAATCATTCGGCATACTCATAATCCAATTGTCGGCGTGTGATCGTCATTCTGCGATCTCCTCCGCTTTCAGTCAGTGACGTTCCCGCATGGACACTCTTCCGTCAGTGAGAACCTCGTAAGCGTTATGTACAATCCGGTCCATGATTGCTTCCGAGATCGGACTGTCATGCTCCGGATTCGGATTGACTCTTGCATACCATCCCGCAGTTTCATACTGTGTACAGAAAATCGTCGCACCGTGACTGCACCGGGATTCGACAATCTCCAGCAGATCGTAGGATTCCTGTGGCGTCAGGCATCGGATCAGCCATTCATCAAGGATCAATAAATCCACTTTCTGATATACCTTGATAACCTTTTTGAATTCATCTGCCGCTCTGGCGTTATGCAGCTCCTCAAGAAGTTCCGACATACGGATGTACCGTACTGCCTTGAACTTCCGGCATGCCACATTTCCGAGTGCACAGGCAATGTAAGTCTTCCAGTTTCCGCTGGCACCTTTCAGGATGATATGGTGTTTGTCTTCAATGTATTTGCAGGTGGAAAAACGAAGAATCTGCGCTTTGTAAAGACGTCGGTCTTCGTAGTATTCAATCTCTTCGATGACTGCACCGGGAATTGCAAATCTCGCATTGCGGATATACCGTTCCAGTTCGTTCACCTGACGGCGGGTCCCCATTCTGCATCCACCAGCAGACTCAGACGGTCTTCAAATCCGAGTTGACAGTAAGCAGCAGGATCGGCAAGCTGCTTTTCCAGTTCCGACGCCATGCACTGAACCGCATTTCACGGAGAAGAGTAATAGTAGTATGCGTCATTTTCTCTCTCATCCTTTACCGAAATATGTGCAGCAATTGAGCAAACTGACACAGCTGAAATATGAACTTGCGCATAAAGAAAGACGTATCCGACAATTAGAGATGGAAAACGAACTGATGTGAAAACTCCGGTATCACCCGCGGTGCCGAATACGGCGGTAATTCTGTTCCGTCCTTCTGCGGTCTGCCTTTCGGGTTTATCTCCACTCCCGCTGATAATTTCTTTTCGTTTCTTCTTTGTCTTTTGAAAAATTCTTTTATCTTGCTTTGTCCAATTCCCAATTGTTCTCCTATTTCTCTGTAGGTTAATCCTTCTTCATCTTAGATGCATGATTTCTTTCTCATATTGCTTTATGTATCGGTATTCTCTGGACATAGCAAAACCTCCTATGGTAGTTTCTGTCCACAGCGGTGGTTTTCTCAATATACTCCAGCTATCACTTCATCGTACTGCTCCTGCATAAGCTGCTTGAATGCTTCATCACTCAGGCCTTTTGCCTTG
>CAZPPN010000399.1:0-1944 GCA_964588425.1 uncultured Ruminococcus sp.
GTTTATTTTCCTCGGGCGGAAGATATTTTCCGCGGATTGATTCGATTTCTTTATTTCTTGATGCGGAATATGTGTACCTGAAAGTATTGTTTTCGTTCATAAGAATCCTCTTTTTTGATTTTGTGCCTGTATTATACCGCAGGAGTGTTTGTAATTTGATTCGGAAATGTTCAAGAAATGTTAATCTGCAGATTTTTTCTTGTTTTTCAGCATATCCGCTGCAAAAGAAAAAAGCCCTCACGCCGAGGACTCTTCCGATATACAAAAACATCCCGACCATGGCTTTGCCTCAGCCCGATCGGGATGTGTGTTAAACAATATTTCAATCAATCGGTATTTTCAGATCAGCTTATCCGCCCAGTCCGCTTCCTTGAACCCGACGAGCACAAAATCCTCTCCGACGAGCAGCGGACGTTTCACCAGCATACCGTCCGTTGCC
This sequence comes from uncultured Ruminococcus sp., assembly GCA_964588425.1. Lineage (GTDB taxonomy): Bacteria > Bacillota > Clostridia > Oscillospirales > CAG-272 > UMGS1696. Next base: position 440 of record CAZPPN010000399.1, read on the forward strand.
AGCAGATGCAGCATCTCATCCTCACTCATCACGGGAAGTTTGTTTTTCAGATCCAGCGACTTGTACAGGAGTACGCTTGTGTTGAAGAATTTCTTCATCGGCAGACCGCTTTTCTCATGCCAATGAGCAAGTTCATCCGATGTGGGGTTGTCCGTCTTGATGTCGCGCAGTTCGTATTTGATTCCGTTGTCATCCAGCCACTTTTTCGCCTTCTGACAGGTTGTACATTTGGGATAACAGATAAATTTCAGCATAAACTCCTCCATATTCAAAGCTGATTTTTCAGCATGACTGTCTCGTTCGTATTATTTTCCGAGTGTGTTTTCAATATCATTATACCCATTTACTTCATCGCTGTCAAGATTTGACTTTCCGCATGAAATATGATACAATAAAATCAATACTTCTGCAATCCGAAAGGAACCGCTGTATGACCAGACCTGAACTTGAAGCCTGCATCGAATCCGCATACGGTATCACCGCGGATTACCCGTTCACGGATGATTTTGTCACCGCTGTATTCCGACATCCCGGCAACCGCAAGTGGTTCGCGATCGCCATGCGGATTCCGAAGACGAAGCTGGGGATTGCGGATGACGGAATAATTGACATCGTGAACGTGAAATGCGATCCGGAAGTTCTCCGCTCGTTCCATGGGCAGAACGGTATTTATCCTGCGTACCACATGAATCGAAATCACTGGCTGACGCTGACTTTGGATGGACGTGTAAGCGAGGATACAACGGAATTTCTGCTGGGGATCAGTTATGATCTGACGAAAAACAAAAAGAAATAATTTACGGAAAAGCCGCCGAAGTGGAGCACAATCCATCTCAGCGGCTGATTCTATCTCTTTTTATAAATCACAAGTTCGGGATTTTCGCCGTTTACTTCGTATGTACAGACCAGCAAAAAATCCATATTGGCGGCAATACCGAAGCATCTCTCACCGCCGAATTCACATTCAAGCTGATTGCCGAGGTAGGTCGAATTGTCGTCAAGGAATTTCACTTTCTGTCCGTTCGGAAGTGTATATTCGAGATTGATATACCCGCCCATCAGAAAACTGAGAGTCCTGACTTCGGGCATTCCTTCAACATGAAGTTCGTTGAGTTCACGGATTAGTTGCTTCTTGAATTCTTCGAACTTCGTATCCCCGCCAAGCTCACGGTACCGCTTCCAGTAACCGAGCTGCGGAAGCTGCTGTTCGAAATATGCTCTCGCCTGATCAGCCGGCCAGTTTTCGTTTGACATGTGCTTTACCAGAAAATCCGTCAGTTCATCAAGGCTTGCATAGCAGAAATTGCCGTCGGCATAGCACCACTTGCAGTATTCCTCATTAAAAAATCCGTCGGGTTCTTTGCTGATATTTTCGTCCTCCAATGACATACCGCAGCATTGGCATATGAGTTTTCTGGGAGAACCGAGGAGTGTGTTGATCGACACATCATACAGCTTTGAGAGCAGCTTGAGTGTTCCGTATTCGGTGTGGTTTCACCGTTCTC
>CAZPPN010000400.1:0-1943 GCA_964588425.1 uncultured Ruminococcus sp.
ACCACGCTTGATAAGCTCTATTGCAGTTTCACTCTTACCTACACCACTGTCGCCTGTAATGAGGATACCTTCACCGTAAACTTCAACAAGTACTCCGTGGCGTGTGATCTGCGGCGCGAGCTTGAGGTGAAGAAACGCAATAAGAGCGGCAACAAAATCACTCGTGTTTTCCTCTGTTGAAAGAAGCGGAACCTCAAAATATTCGGCAAGTTCGAGAATAATCTCGTCAATGTCATTCGAGTGAGATATGATAACGGCAACGGGATTGTGCTGTAAGAAGTCGGTGAGTCTTTCGCGGCGGAGCTCCTCAGGCATTTTCTTTATAAACGTCGCCTCAGCTTTGCCGATAACCTGGATGCGCTTGGACTCAAAGAAATCATAGAAACCGGCAAGCGCCAGACCGGGACGGTCAACTTCGGTGGAGCTTATCATTATTCTTGACGGATCGTCGGGCATATATGCTGTTTTCAGCTTAAGTTCCGTAATTATTTTATTAAGGTCAACCCTTGATGTGAATTCATCCATTTTTTACCTCGATGGTGTTCGTTTTTATATGTAAATTATAGCATATATTCTCTCCGAATGCAATAACTTTTCTTCCGCTGATGTATGTCTTTCACTAAAAAACTATATTTACCGAAAAAATTATAGCTGTTAATATTGTATTCATCAAAATTTGATATATTTATAATGTATAAATCTATTCAAAATTTTATCAAAAAGGCTGATTCATATGAAAAATAACATAAAACGCACAGTTTCACTTTTACTTATCGTCTCCGCTCTTATTTCTTCCGTTTCCTGCGGAAAAAGCGGAAAGGAAATTCTTGAAAGCTCCGAGAAGGAACTCGAAATCGTAAAGACAATAGACGGATTTGATGTTCCGATGGAGATCTACCGCTATGTTGCGCTCAACTACAAAGCATCATACGAATCGGGTGCATCGGGTGATGTATGGCTTGGCGCGAACGGACAGAAGCTTCTTGAAGAGCTGAACGATAATGTCGACAAATCTCTGATCAAGCTCTATACAACGCTGTCTCTCTGCGATGACTACGGAGTGAATCCCGAGGACGAATTTTTCACAGACGCGCTCGACATCCGTATGGAAGAGATCTACGAGACTTACGAATACGATTACGATCTGTATGCAAGTGATCTCACGATGTACAACATGACTGACGGTGTTTACCGTTTCATTGTGCGTAACGAAATTCTTTCCGAGGAGCTTATCAACAAAATGTTCGAAAAGGGTGAGATCGCGCTTGAAGACGACGAGATTTCCGCGATTTTTGAGACTGACGAACTCATCCGCATAAAGCAGATTCTCATTGAACCCGATTCGGATAAAACCGACGAAGAAAATCTCGCGTTTGCCGAATCGATTCTCGCAAAAGTTGAGGGCGGTGCGGAATTTGAAAGCCTGATCGAAGAATACGGCGACGATCTCTATATGTTCAACAACGATCACGGTTATTATGTGACAAAGGGAACATATCATTCGGAATTTGAAGAAACTGCATATTCACTCGAAATCGGTGAGCACAGCGGTGTCATCAAAACCGATGCGGGATACAGCATTCTCAAGCGATACGAAAAGGAAGCTGACTATATCGACAAGTATTTTAACGTTTTAGCTGAAGAATATGTAAAGGGTCAGTACAACATCATCCTCGAAAAGCATGAATCCACACTCAACGTCACCGATACGGAAAAGCTCGCTGAGTATTCTTTATTCAATCTTTCCATGAACACCGACAAATAAGAAAAGGATATTGCCTTGAAATATTATAGACGAAATCCATCATCAAGCGCGAAGGTAAAAAAGATTATGTTCCGCATTCTCTTTGTTACCGTTGCAGCTTTTATCATACTGATGCTGTCAGTCATTCTCGGACTCTATCTCAAATCGAAAGTCGAGAATGCGGAAAACAGTATTAACC
>CAZPPN010000401.1:0-1940 GCA_964588425.1 uncultured Ruminococcus sp.
ACAAAGAATCCCGACGCACAGGACAGACTCAGAGCTATCAAGAACACCACCGACGGGTTTGAGATCGCTGAGTATGACCTTGAAATGCGCGGCCCCGGAGACTTCTTCAACGAAAGCGGAGTCATCAGACAGCACGGACAGATGAACTTCAAGCTCGCGTCATCATGCCGTGATACGAATCTGATAAACCGGGCATCGTACTATGCAAAAAAATGCGCCGAGGACGATCCGACACTCGAGAAAAAACAGAACCTGCCGCTCAAAGAGAAACTTGATTATTTCAGAAAAAAGAGCGAAAAAGTAAATAACTGAATAAGAAAAGGACTGTCCTTTGCCCCACAAAAATGTGATAACGGCGAGAACAGTCCTGATTTTTTGTTGTATTATTTCGAGTGCAGTGATCCGCGTAATCTGCGTTTTACATCAAATCTGCTAAGTGAATCAAAATCATCGGTGTTGACGAGATTGAATTCGGAGATTCTGTACCTGTACATGGCTGTTTTTTCGAGAATGTACGCATATTCAGCCACATCGAACGGGGAATTCCCGAATACAAAAGCACCGAGCGGCGGAACGATAACAGCAGGTATCTTGGCGGGATCGGATGATATGCTTTCATACAAATCCGAAACAGCAGCGACGGCTTCCGTCATGGAGGAAACACAGACAGAGCAGGGAATATCACTCGCAAAATAACTTTTACCGCAAATATCCAGCTTTTTCAGCGGCATCTGTGCCTGAACGAAAAGCGAAACATAGTAAGATTTCAGCAGAATAATACTTCCGACTGAATCAAACTGACGGTAAAGCCCGACGTGAATGCCTGCATCCTCAGACAAATCCGATCCGCTAAGACTGCAAGAACATATATCATCGCATCCGACGGCATTCTTTGATCTGATAAAAACCGTGCCGTCAACTCGGTCGATTGCGGATATAATCGTACCTGAAGCAGAAGAGATCCTGTTCCTGTGCAGAAAACCGACAGCATCGCAGATCTGTTTTTCAAAACCGCAGTCCATAATAATCAATCAACAAACTCGAACTCGATATCGTCAATGTGAACGAGGTCACCCTCTTCGCATCCTGCTTCACGGAGACGTTCGATGAGTCCCGACTTGATGAGAGAACGCTCAAAATACATCATTGATTCGCGGTCATTGAAGTTGACACGTCCGACAAGCGCATTGATCCAGTCGCCCTCAAGACGGAACGAAGCATCGTCGCCTCTCGTGATAATAACATCCTCAGCGCCGCCGGGAATTGTGATATCTTCTTCAACAGACATTTCGGCATCATAAACCGTGATCGGGGGAAGCTCTCTGAGCATTGCGGTAATCTCGTCAACAAGAGCTTTGAGTCCCATTTTCTGACCTGCGGAAATGTACATTACTTTATAACCGACCTCAGCACATCTCTTTTCAAGAGCGGCGCATTCATCGGAAAGCTCACTAAGCTCGCAGAATTCATCTTCACCGTTCACAAGCATATCAGCCTTGTTTGCCACGACAATACGAGGTCTTGATGCAAGCTCGGGAGAGAATTTTTCAAGCTCGGACGAAATTGTTTCGAAATCGTCAACAGGCTCGCGTCCTTCCTGACCGGAAATGTCGACTACCTGCACGAGCATACGGCATCTTTCAATATGACGCAGGAATGAATGACCGAGACCTGCACCTTCGGAAGCGCCTTCGATAAGTCCGGGAATATCAGCCATGACAAATCCCGATTCACCGCCTGAGGAAACCACACCGAGGTTAGGTTCAAGCGTTGTGAAATGATAGTCCGCAATCTTGGGACGAGCGGAAGAGAGCGCAGCAAGAAGTGAAGATTTTCCGGCTGAGGGAAGCCCCGCGAGACCGACGTCAGCTATCATCTTCAGCTCAAGAATTACCTCGCGCTCGTCTCCGGGAAGACCTGCTTTCGCGAATCTCGGAATC
>CAZPPN010000402.1:0-1933 GCA_964588425.1 uncultured Ruminococcus sp.
TTGTGTTCTTGGTATGAATGTTTCTTTACTTTGTCAACAGCACCTTTTTCGCTTCCTTTTTTTCTCGCTAAAGGAAAAAAGGAAGAACTATATTGATGCAATCACGATATGTCGCGCTGCAAACTACATTTTCCGGTATAAATGCGACAACTTCATTATTCATTTTTCATCCCAAATATCCCTCATGCGGTTTACATTGGGGAGAATTTATGCTATAATTTTCATAGCAATATTTCCACAAAAAGGAGACACAAATATGGAAAAGAAACTCAGAATCGGCATTATCGGCACAGGCGGAATCGCGCACGCTCACGCACGGGCGTACAAGCAGTTCGATGATGTTGAAATCGTCGCAGGTGCTGACATCATTCCCGGCAAGGCGAGAGCTTTTCTGGACGAGTTCGGCTGGACAGAAGCTGACGCATACGAGACTCACGAAAAGCTGTGCGCGCGAGACGATATTGACGCGGTTTCCATCTGCACATACAACTCCCAGCACGCAGGACCGACTATCTGTGCGCTGAAATCGGGCAAGAACGTCATGCTCGAGAAGCCTATGTGCGTAACTCTTGAAGAAGCAAAGGCGATCTGTGCGGCTGAAAAAGAATCCGGCAAGTTCGTTTCCGTCGGTTTCCAGCCCAGATACGGTGCGAATGTCAAGAAAGTCAAGGAAGTCATCGACTCCGGTGTGCTCGGTGACGTCTACTACGTTGTTGTAGGCGGCGGACGAGTCAAGGGCATTCCCGGGCGCACGTTCATCGAAAAGGACAAGGCTGCGGTAGGTGCGGTAGGTGACATCGGATGCTACGGGCTTGACTTTGCGCTGAACTCCATCGGTTATCCGAAGCCGCTGACAGTTTCCGCGAAGCAGTTTGCGCATTTCGGCAAGAATCCGAAGAAGTACGCTGAGGCACACCGCTTCACGGTTGACGACGACTTTGCCGTTGCGATGATCCGCTGCGAGGGTGACATTGTCATCGACTACCGCGCATCATGGGCGATGAACATGGACACAACCGGCGACTCGATGTTCTTCGGAACCGATGCGGGTCTGAAGGTCAAGGCTCCTGTCGGATGCTGCTGGGACGGTGCTGCGGGCGATCTCATTCTCTACAAGGATGACGAAGAAGGCAAGCAGGTTGCTGAGCAGATTGAAGTTGACGAGGGCAGCAATGTGAAAGGTTCGATGTTTGAGCAGAAGATCCGCGCGTTTGTGGATGCCTGCTGCACGGATGGTCCTGCGCCTGTTCCGACGTCACAGATTCTCTACAATCAGGCGATCATTGACGGTATTATCAGATCCAGCGCCTGCGGTCACGAGGTTGAGATTGATCTGTAAGGGGTCTGAGGATTTAGTTTGTTCTGGGATTTAGGCTCTACTTTTTCTTCTTTATCGAGAAGAAAAAGTAGCAAAAAGAAAAACTCTCTCGGAAGCATTGGGTTTTTCGAGCTTTGCGAAGCTCGACGAGGGCGTTGCCCTTCGAACCCACAAGGGCTTTGCCCCTTGACCCCACAAACTTTTGAAAAAGTTTGATCAAAACTTTTCGGCTGCAAAGTTCGGATTAAAATTTAACTTTATTATTCTACATAAGGAGTATTTATTATGTCAAAGTACAACTACAAGCACGTATTCGTTATCGGTGTTGATGGTGCCGGCACTTTCGTAAAGAACGCTGATATGCCCCGCTTCAAGGAAATCTTCGCCAACGGTGCAGTTACATACGACTGTCTCACATCCATGCCCACGATCTCCGCTCAGTGCTGGGGTTCTCTCATCCTCGGTGTTGATGCTGACGTTCACGGTCTGACAAACGGCATTGTTTCCGAATCCCCTTACGACAAAAGCGATCTCTATCCCTCTTTCCTCAAGCTGGCGAGAAACGCATTCCCCGATGCCAAGCTGGGTGCTTACTGCAATTGGTGGCCGATCTGT
>CAZPPN010000403.1:0-407 GCA_964588425.1 uncultured Ruminococcus sp.
ATATCCGATATCGTGGATAATGACTTCAGCGGCGCATCTTGTGTTCTACCTAATCAGACTCTCAAAACTGAAAAAATCAGCAATGTAAAGCTGAACAAAAAACACAGAAATGAAAAACAGTCATCGGAAGATTTCCGGCGGCTGTTTTCTTTCGTTTGGCAGACTGCCATATTATGACTGGCGTGTATCACGTTAAGTTGTACATAATATCAGAAATTACAAAAAACTTGTACATCAAAAATGTGTTTTTGCTTCATGTAAAAAGCTTTGATTTATCGGGCAAAATGAGTTATAATTATAGTGTAAAACTATGACGAAAAAGGAGGAAATAAAAATGAGCAGATATAAAGCGGCAATATTCGATCTCGACGGAACACTTCTCAATACCCTTGCTGACCTGCGCGATT
>CAZPPN010000403.1:417-1932 GCA_964588425.1 uncultured Ruminococcus sp.
CTGAAGCTATCCGAAGCTTTGTCGGCAGCGGGGTAGAGCAGTTTGTTGCATCCGCAGTTCCGAACGGTTTTGATAATCCCCGTTTCCGTGAGATCGTTCGGGAATACAGCAGATACTACGGAATCCATTCAGAGGATCAGACAAAGCCATATGACGGAGTCCTTGAGCTTATCTCAAAACTCAAAGAAAGCGGAATTGCCGTAGCGGTCGTATCAAATAAAGCTCACAGCGCAAGCCGCGGACTTTGCAGAACGCATTTCCCGGAAATCGAATTCGTGAACGGCGAGAGGGAAGCTGAAGGAGTCCGCAGAAAACCGCATCCCGATATGGTTCTGATGACCGTTGAAGAAATGGGTGTTTCGGTTGAAGACTGCGTTTATATCGGAGACTCCGAGGTTGATATCCGTACAGCGGAAAACGCCGGTATGGACTGTATCTCCGTACTTTGGGGATTCCGCGACAGAGATTATCTTGAATCCGAGGGCGGAAAAATATTTGTCGAAAACGCAGATGAACTCTATTCCGCGATCGTCGGATAAAAAGAGAAATATCCGAAAAAGACAGCTTTGTGAAACTTTCGTCAATTGCTGAACGTCTGATTGCAAAATCGGGGCTTTAATTGTCGAAATCAGGTTTACAAAAACAAATAAAAATGTTATAATAATTAAAGTGAAAAATTTCGGATAAATCATTCCGATCGGCTTCAATTCATATCCGAGGATAATTTAATGGTATTTTCCAATTTACTGTTTTTGTATATTTTCCTGCCGGCCTTGTTTCTGGCATATTTCAATATAAAAAATGACGCATACAGAAGAGCGGTTCTGACAATTTTTTCTCTCCTCTTTTACGCATGGGGAGAGCCTGTTTACGTTTTTCTGATGATCGCTATGGTTCTCGTAAATTATGCCGCAGGTATAATATTAGACCGTTCCGCCGCATACAATGTGAAAAAACTTGTACTTGTTCTTACAGTTGCTTTCGACCTGGGCATTCTCGGACTGTACAAGTATCTCGGATTTTTCACAGAAACCGTCAACAGCATATTCAATGTAACAATTCCCACACTTTCACTGGCAATGCCCATCGGTATCAGTTTCTTTACGTTCCAGACAATGTCATACGTTATTGACGTTTACCGTGAAGATACCGAAATGCAGAAATCATTCCCGAAGCTCCTGCTGTACGTATCTCTGTTCCCCCAGCTCATCGCAGGACCGATTGTCAGATATAAGGATATCGAAGAGCAGCTTGACTCAAGACAGGTGACAATTCAGAAGTTCAACGAAGGCCTTTTCCGCTTCTCGGTAGGTCTCGCAAAGAAAGTTCTGATCGCCGACTGCTGTGATACCGTTATTACAACGCTCTACTCCCTTAATGACGTAACACTTGTGTCAAGATGGGCAGGCGCTCTGTTCTTCACACTCCAGCTTTATTTCGATTTCTCAGGCTATTCCGATATGGCAATAGGACTTGGCAAGATGTTCGGATTTGAATTCCTCGAAAACTTCAGAT
>CAZPPN010000404.1:0-1916 GCA_964588425.1 uncultured Ruminococcus sp.
TATCGCGTAAGTTTAACTTTATTATATATTAATGAATTGTTTCTCTCAGTTCGCAACCTTTACCATTGCGTATCTGAGAACTTTATCCTTGTACTTGTATCCGCACTGGAGAACGTCTGTGATAACGCCCTCGCCGAGTGTTTCGTCGTCAACATGAAGTACAGCGTTGTGGATTGTCGGATCGAATGTCTCACCCGCTTCACCGAATGCCGTGATACCGAGCTTTTCGAGTGTTTCGGGGAGCTTGCCAAGGATGAGATTCAGTCCCTCAGCCACCTTTTCAGCATCGCCCGAGGAATACTTCGCGGCATACTGAAGATTGTCGATGATCGGGAGAAGTCCCGCGAGAGTATCGGAAACCGCGTCGCCGTAGATCTGCGCTCTCTCACTCTGGCTTCTCTTTCTGAAGTTGTCGTATTCAGCCACAACCCTGAGATATTTATCATTGATCTCGTCAGCGCGGCATATTTCTTCTTCAAGTTTCTTTTTTGTTTCTTCAAGCTCAGCCTTCAGCTTTTTGGGATCGGCTTTTGCTTCCTTTTTGCTTTTTGCCTTTGCGTCGTCACCGGAATCGGTTTCGGGAGCAGGCTCTGCGCTGATATTCTCGTCAGCAGTTTCAAGCTCCTCGGCGCTCTTGTTCATTTCTTCTGCCATTACTTTCTCCATTTAATTATTCTTGAAGATCTTTCGGTCTGTCGAGTGCTTCGGTAACACCTCTTGACAGACTGTCGATCGTTGCTATAACACGTTTATAGTCCATTCTTGTCGGACCTATAATGCCGATCGCGCCGACTGTTCTGCCATGATCCACGATCGCTTTGAATACGAGAGTTGAGTTATCCATGACCTTGACGAGATTTTCGCGTCCGATCAGCACCTGTACTCTGTCATCAACCGGAGCTTCTTCGGAGAGAACCTTGAAAAGTGCTTCTTTCTTTTCAAACAGCGCGAGCATTTCACGCAGTCTGTCCATATCGTAGAATTCCGGATACGAGAGGAGTCTGTTGATACCCTCGAATCTGATCTCACCGCCGTCGAAGCCTGAGATCACTTCACATACCGCTTTGACAACCGGAGTGACGAGGTATTCATGCTCGCCCATCATCCTCTCCATTTCCATCATAAGAGGAAGCGTGATTTCAGCCGCCGTGATATTTGTTGCCTTTGCATTGAGCACTCCGGCAAGAAGCATCGTCGCTTCTGTCGGGATAGGTCTGTTCGATCTGATGTACTTCGTCTTGACTATGCTGCCGATTACCATGATAAGCACGGCTGTGTAATCGTCAAGGCGCATCAGCTCGTACCGCTGGACCGTTATTCTCGCCTGTCTCGGCTTGATCGCAAGAGCTGTGTAGTTCGTCAGCTTGGAAGCCAGAGCCGCCGCCGTCTGCATGATGGTGTCAAGCTCGGTCTGCTTCTGTCTGAGATTTTTCTGAAGTTCCGTGATCTCGTTCTGCGTCAGGTTGTATCTGTCGATCAGCCAGTCAACGTAGAACCTGTACCCAAGCTCTGACGGGATTCTTCCTGCGGATGTGTGAGGCTGTTCAAGATATCCGTATTCCTCCAGTTCAGCCATTTCGTTGCGTATTGTAGCAGACGAGCAGGCTATCTGCTGATTCTGTGTCAGGTATTTGCTTCCGACAGGCTCACCGTTCGCTATATGAGCGTCAATAATCGCTTTCAGTATTAATTTTTTTCTCTCACTCAGTTCGCTTTTTTCGTGATTCAACCTCTTCACCTCCTTATCTTACTGTTTAAGCCGGGGAGGTTTCTTAATCCGTGTTTGAATTTTTAGCACTTGAAACCCTCGAGTGCTAACTCATGCATATAATGTACCATTTTTGCGGACGTTATTCAATAACAAAAAATGATTTTTGTGTTAACATTTTGTGTCCGAACGGCTTAAATCAAAAAAC
>CAZPPN010000405.1:0-1915 GCA_964588425.1 uncultured Ruminococcus sp.
CTTCTTCCGATATCAAGGCGATCGTTATGGAATCTTCCGTCGGTGACAAGCTCAAATTCCAGCTCTACCGCGACGGCAAGCTCAAGGAAGTGGAAGTTACATGCTATGAACAGGTTCCCGCAAGTCAGGCTGAGATCAGCTTTGAGAGTGAAAGCATTCAGGAACCCGTTGCACGCGAAGATCTTCCGTCTTACGGTTTTGATGGACAGTGGTAAAACAAGATAACAGATATTGATTTTTGATAAAGCAATTGGGGGATACTTTACGGTAACCCTCTTTTGCGTGTTACATACAGACGAAAGGCGTGGTGAAAATGTATAAAATACTCGTTGTTGACGATGAAGAAATGATCCGCCGGCTGATATCGAAATATGCGGTATACGAGGGACACAGCGTAACGGAAGCCGGAGACGGTATGGAAGCGGTCAATCTCTGCCGCAGCGGAAGCTATGATATCATGATCATCGACATCATGATGCCGGAACTTGACGGTTTTTCAGCCTGCCGCGAAATCAGAAAATTTTCCGACATTCCGATAATCATGCTCTCGGCAAGGGGCGAGGAATACGATAAGATCAACGGCTTCGAGCTTGGAATCGACGATTACGTTGTAAAGCCGTTCTCTCCGAAAGAGCTCATGCTCAGAATCGACGCAGTTATGAAACGCTCAAGTGGCAGAATGAACAGAACGGCTGAAAATACCGAACCGAAAAATGAAATCATTGAATTCGACGGAGGCGGTCTGCGCGCTGATATCACGGCAAGAATCGTGTATGTAGACGGAAAACGTGCGGATATGACGCCTAAAGAGTACGATCTGTTCTTCTTCATGCTCAAAAACAAGAACATCGCACTCACCAGAGACCGTCTTATCAGCGAGGTCTGGGGCTACGATTATTTTGGTGACGACAGAACACTTGACACACATATCAAGCTGCTCAGAAAGAGCCTTGGAAAGTATTCGGATTACATTGTGACTCTGAGAGGAGTTGGATATCGTTTTGACGCGGAAAAATAAATTGTCCGTATCTGTTAAAGATCGCGGACTGAGTCTCAGAAGCAGAATGCTGCTGTCGTTTCTCTCGTTCGTTGTTATCGTTCTTGCTGTTCTGTGGATTTTTCAGACGGTTCTCCTTGACGATATCTATCGTTCGCTCAAAATGTGGGAGCTTGGCAGATGCGCTGACAGAATGGCTGAAGCTGCGGCTGTCACTGCCGATGGAAATGCTGAAGCTATTGATGCCGAGGCGGATGATATCGCTATAAAAGATAATGTGTGCGTGTCCGTCTACAAGATCAGCAGTACACAAAGGGGCAGAGAGGGTACTATCGTGTGTGACAAACACGTGAATTCGTTCTGCTTCGTCCATAATATTCGCTCCGTACAGCTTCTGAACGATCTCTACCGAAAAACCGAAGAGAACGGCGGCGAGTACGTCGAAAGATTTTTCCTTTCCGATATGTTCGGGGAAGAGCTCCTTGACCGCGATAATTCGGGTACGAATGTAATCAAAGCGAGACTTGTGCCGTGCGGTGATTTTGAGTATCTCATGCTGTTCAACGCGGAGCTTGTGCCGATGTCATCGACTGTCGATACACTGAGAATTCAGCTCGCTGTGATAAGTGTTATACTTCTTGCGGTTGCGGTTATTCTGGCATACGTCTTTTCTGTAAGAATCTCAAAACCGATACGGGAAATGAGCAGCGAAGCATCAAAACTGGCGCTCGGTGACTATAATGTGAACTTCGACGGCGGAAACTGCGCTGAAACAATGAATCTGTCGGCAACCTTGAACAAGGCGGCGTATGAGCTGTCAAAGTTGGATAAGATGCAGAAAGATCTGATCGCCAATGTCTCTCACGACCTCAGAACACCGCTTACGATGATCGCAGGCTATTCCGAAGCGATGCGCGA
>CAZPPN010000406.1:0-1897 GCA_964588425.1 uncultured Ruminococcus sp.
CTCTTGTGCGCCCTCCGCGCAGGAGCCCCCAACTAAGGATTTAGTTAAAATCCCCACCGCTGTAAGCAATACCCCCCATACAGAGATAATAATTCAGAAGAGAGAAAATAAATGGATAACAACACCCAGCAGCAAGTCTACGACGAGAGCCAAATACAGGTTCTCGAAGGACTGGAAGCAGTCCGTAAACGTCCCGGTATGTATATCGGAACGACATCGCAGCGAGGCCTGCACCACCTCGTCTACGAAATAGTCGATAACTCCATCGACGAAGCTATGGCAGGGCGCTGCGACGAAATCACAGTCGTCCTCTACCCCGACGGATCCGTGTCAGTCCGAGATAACGGCCACGGCGTCCCGTCCCAGATCCATCACCAGATGGGCAGACCTACACTCGAGGTCGTATTCTCCGTGCTCCATGCCGGCGGTAAGTTCGGCGGACAGGGCTATAAGATCTCCGGCGGTCTCCACGGCGTCGGCGCATCGGTCGTAAACGCACTCTCCGAATGGCTCGAGGTCGATAACGCATACGAGGGCAAACGCTATACCATGCGCTTCGAGCGAGGCAATATCGCACGCCCGTTCGAATGCGTCGGCGATACCGATGACCACGGACTCTACGTCAGATTCAAACCCGACCCGGAAATCTTCACCGATACAACAGAGTTCGACCTTCCCACACTCCTCACAAGACTCAGAGAACAGGCTTTCCTCAACGCGGGCATCAGAATAATCATCCGCGACGAAAGACATGAGCTTGAAGAGGAAAAGGACGTTTTCGAAATCTCCCACGAGGATAAGGATATCTCAAGACTCCTTGAAGCCGCGGCTGATGAAATGGAAGAAAACGCAGAAAAAGCAGATGGCGAAGAAAATACCGATCCGGATGCCGCTGACGAGAGCACAATTGAAGAAGTAAAGTTCGAGGACAGCGCAGACGAGATCACACGCCAGGGCAAGTATCTCGTGTACGACCTCAAGTACGACGGCGGTATCAGAGAATTCGTCAAGCACCTCAATCAGGCTAAGCACGTTGAAGTCGTCCACCCCGAAGTCATCTACATGAAAGCCGAAAAGGGCGACATCACAGCCGAAGTTGCGATGCAGTACAACGACAGCTACAACGAAACGATCGTCACTTTCGCGAACAATATGTCCACAATCGACGGCGGTACACACGAGACAGGATTCAAGAGCGCGATCACAAAGGTGCTCAACGACTACGCGAGAAAATGCGGCGCGCTGAAAGATTCCGACAAGAACCTCTCGGGTGAAGATGCCCGTGAAGGTCTGTGTGCGGTCGTATCGGTAAAGCTGCCCGACGCGCAGTTCGAGAGCCAGACGAAGGCAAAGCTCGGCAACTCCGAAGTGAGAGGAATCGTCGACAATATCGTATCGGAAAAGCTGGCTGAATTTTACGAAGAGAACCCGTCGGTAGCGAAGGCAATCGTTGAGAAATCGCTGGCGGCGCAGAGAGCGAGAGAAGCGGCAAGAAAAGCGAGAGAGCTGACACGCCGCAAATCGGTTCTTGAAGGATCGACGCTCCCCGGCAAGCTGGCAGACTGTCAGGACAAGAGAGTAGAATTTACCGAGCTGTATCTGGTCGAGGGTGACTCTGCGGGCGGATCTGCAAAGAGCGGACGCGACTCGAAGTACCAGGCTATTCTTCCGATGAGAGGTAAGGTACTGAACGTAGAGAAATCGCGTCTTGACAAGGTATATTCGAACCTGTCGCTTATCCCGATCATTCAGGCACTCGGATGCGGAATCGGGGAAGACTTTGACATAGCTAAGCTGAGATACGGCAAGATCATCATCATGGCGGATGCCGACGTTGACGGATCGCACATCAGAATACTTCTTCTGACCTTCTTCTTCCGTCATATGCGTCCGCTTA
>CAZPPN010000407.1:0-1893 GCA_964588425.1 uncultured Ruminococcus sp.
CGCAGTCCCCCGATCGCCTTGTAGTCAATATCCTCCGGCAGCCGCGTCGTCTCGGATTTTCTCTGCCGCGCAACCTCGTCAAGCTGGTGCCTTATGTACCCCTCGTACTTGATCTCGATCTGCACGCGCTCCTTCGTTTTCCTCGACAGCACCGGTCTGTTCCTGTCATACGGCGCGGTCTTCTCGTAATCTACCTGCGGACGGCGGATGATGTCGCATAATGTAGTGCCGCTCGAGATCGGTGTCGTGCCGCATTCTTCAAGCAGCTCGTTGATGCCCGATGACGGACCGAGATTTACATGACTCAGACGCTCGATCTCGCCCCTTACTTCGGCTATGTCCGCGAGTATCTTCTCGTATCGCTCGTCCGATACAAGTCCTGCGTAGTGCCCGTATTCGGAAAGCCGCTCCTCGGCGTTGTCCTGACGGATCAGTATGCGGTATTCGCTGCGTCCTGTCATGATGCGGTATGGCTCGTTCGTTCCTTTTGTCACAAGATCGTCAATAAGCGTGCCGATGTATGACGAATGGCGCGGAAGTATGATCTGTTCCATGCCTCTTATATGTAATGAAGCGTTCATTCCGGCAAGAAGTCCCTGCGCCGCCGCTTCTTCGTATCCCGATGTGCCGTTGAACTGACCTGCTCCGTAAAGACCGCGCACTTTCTTGAATTCCAGCGTGCCTTTCAGCTCGAGCGGATCAATGCAGTCGTATTCGATCGCGTATGCGTAGCGCATGATCTCGGCGTTCTCGAAACCTTTGAGCGAGTGCAGCATTTCCACCTGTACATCCGCCGGAAGCGAGGACGAAAATCCCTGCAGATAGATCTCGTCTGTCGAGTGACCCATCGGTTCAACGAAAAGCTGATGACGCTCCTTGTCGGCAAAACGTACTACCTTGTCCTCGATCGAGGGGCAGTAGCGCGGGCCTGTGCCGTGGATCTTGCCCGAATACAGCGGCGAGCGGTGAATGTTCGATTTTATGATCTCGTGCGTTTTTTCGTTCGTGTAGACAACATAGCACGGTACCTGCTCTGTTCCGTTCAGCGCATCTTCATCGGTGCGGTATGAGAACGGCGCAATGTATTCGTCTCCGTCCTGACGCTCGAGTACGCTGTAATCAATGGATCTGCGGTGGATTCTCGGCGGTGTGCCCGTCTTGAACCGCATGAGTCTCACGCCAAGGCTTTCCAGACACGGAGTCAGACCGCTTGACGGGAGTGAGTTGTCCGGGCCGGATGCTTTGCTGACATTTCCGACGTGAGTCGTTCCGCCGAGGTATGTTCCTGTGCAGATGATCGCGGCACGGCAGCGGAAGTCACCGCACGGCTCGGTTCTGATCCCGATTACACACGGCGTATCGTTTTCGTCCGCTTCAGTCACGATCTCGGTAACTTCAGCCTGAACGACAGTCAGATTTTCGGTCTTCTCGATCGTTTCTTTCATTATATCTGAATAAAGACGGCGGTCTGCCTGTACACGCTTGGATTGAACAGCGGCGCCTTTGCCCGTGTTGAGTGTGCGTGACTGCATCGTAACAAGGTCGGCGGCATAACCCATCTCACCGCCCATCGCGTCTATCTCGTAGACGAGGTGTCCTTTGCCCGTTCCGCCGATTGAGGGATTGCAGGGCATATTCGCGATCGCATCGAGGGAGAGTGTGAACAGCGCGGTTTTTATGCCGACTCTTGCACAGGCGAGAGCAGCTTCGACACCGGCGTGACCTGCACCGATGACGGCAATATCGAAATCTCCGGCAGAAAACCGGGAGAAGTTATTGTTCGGATTCAAGAGAATATCCTCCGTTTGTTTGCATGATTTATCATTATATTATACCACGGAAATAATACCTCTGTCAATCCATGTGAAAATTTAGATCACGGCAATCGCTTAC
>CAZPPN010000408.1:0-1883 GCA_964588425.1 uncultured Ruminococcus sp.
CTTCGTCAGCGTCAAACTGCCAGCGGAAAACGCCTGTATTCCGTTTCCAGCCGTACATCCACCCGTCTGCGCAGTCTATCATCATCGAGCCTTGGCGCGGAATATATGTCACATCCACAGGCATCAGCCATGACTCAGCAACCGCGCCGTTCTCCCATTTACCGAGGTACCACACTGTCTCCTTGTTCTCTCTTACGGAATACGTCATCCATATGCAGTCGTCTTCCACAGAGACCGCGCCGCACGTACCCGGAAGCTCCCATGTTCCGTCAACCTTGAGATCTGCGGACAGCATGATAAGAGTATCTCCCCACGCTGCGGCAAGTCCGCTCTCAGTCTCGGTTATGAATCTTGCCGAATCTTTCGGATTGTTATCGGGGCGTATATCATCGAGCGGAATCTGTGCCGCAGTATTTCCGCTCCAGTCTATATGGCTGAGGATATCGTCCGCTATCATATAGAACCCTCTCTCACCTGCCGCTGACGGAGAGTTGAAATTTTCCATTTCAAGCGGAATTTCATCCGTTACATTTCCGTCTGCGTCAAGGTGAATGATCTTTATGTATTTCTGCGGTTCTTCGTCGCCCCATACTACTTCATAATCGTATGTATTATCGCAGTAATCGACAGCAAAATAACCGTTTTCGTTCGGGTATATGGCAGAATAAGCGTTGTCAAGGACAGGGGTGCCGATTCCGCTGAGTATGTTGTCGTCGTCTTTTGTGCCGCATCCTGTGAGGATCAGTAAAGCGGCTATGAGGGATATCAGGAATTTACACATGGGGATCTCCTTTCGTTTTCAGGATGCAAAACAGTTATTCAGTTTTCAATCAAAGCCAGCCGAGGTTAATCAGCCAGTTTTTCAGAAGTCCTGTCCACTGCGCGACGTGCGGGAAATCCATTGCGACGCCGAGACCGTGGTTTCCGTGGGGGAAGATATGCATTTCGTGAAGTATATCATGTTCTCTGAGCGCTTTTGCGTAGAGATAACTGTTGATTACGTTTACACAGCCGTCATCCGATGTATGCCAGATGAATGCTGTGGGGGTGGTATCGTTCACGAGAAGATCGGGTGAGAAGTTTTCGTAATCCATGCGCTCTCCGAGGAGATTATTGAAGCTGCCGACATGGGCGATATTGGTTTCGTCGGGCATATGGCACACGGGATAGCAGAGGATTGTTGCGTTCGGGATCGGGCAGATTTTATCCGTATCGTCCGTGTCTTCAAAGTCGATCGGGGCGGTATATGTGGAAACGAGAGCTGCAAGATGACCGCCTGCGGAAGATCCCATTACGGCAACCTTATCGGGATTAACGCCGTATTCGGAGGCATGAGCACGTACGTATCTTACAGCGCGGCGTGCGTCGAGAAGTTCAAGCGGGAATCTGTGGGGTGAGACTCTGTATTCGCATACAAAAGCATCCATGCCGATGGAATTGAAGTATTCGGCGTAACCCTGCCCTTCATGAACTGCGCGTCCGCCGTATCCTCCGCCCGGGAAGATCACAACGGCTGCGTCTGTGATTTTCTTTTCAGCCGCATAGTATTCGAGAACGGGCTCTTCATTGCACATTCCGGGTACGTTTTCCCACATTTTGATTGTTTTCATGATATTTCTCCTTTATTTATATGTCAATTTTTATCTGTTAAAATTTTAGCAGATATTATTCTTCATGTCAAGACTACCCTCAAAAACAAAAAAATCATTTACAAATATTCAGTGTCATGTTCACATATCTTTGGTATAAATAAAAAAATTCAGCAAGGATAGTGAAAGCGCTTGAAATTCATTCCAACGATCGCTCAGCGAAATCTTAATATTGAACCTTTGATTCATGCAAGCTGTCTCTACGGCAGACACGATGTAGGCATATGGAATATT
>CAZPPN010000409.1:0-1877 GCA_964588425.1 uncultured Ruminococcus sp.
GTTCACCGCTCAGATTTCTGTGCATTACAACAGGATTCGAACAGTACGGACATGATGACGCGGCTGTTGTTTCATCGCAGACGATCTCGCCTCCGCACGAATGACATATGTAGACATTCATCCCTGCCGCTTCATCGTCACTCCAGCTTTCAGACTGACTGTTGTCCCATGCAGTTCCGGCAGAATCATCATCTCCGGCTGGAGCTTCATCCGCAAGAGATTCGTTATACTCACGCAGATCATCAATATCAAATTCAGTATCGCAGTACGGACACTGCATTTTCTGTATTTCCGTACTGAACTCGACAGCACCACCGCAGCACGGACATTTGTATGTAGTCAGCTCCGACATTTATTTCTCCTTTGAGTCAGTTAATATTGCGTGTCAGATATTCTCGATCTCTGTGCCGTGAATATTCGCAATATCTATGTTGGAATTTTCGAGTTTCAGCTTAATCGGAGGGTACACGAGCCCATCGGTATCAAGCTTTTCGAGTTTTGTCACAGCGCCTTTTGCATCACAGTTTATCATTGTAAGATCTGCAAGCGGAGCATTTACCCAAAGATATCCGTCGAGCTTGCCCTGTACATGGATATTTTCGAATGTTATACCGCTCTGTGTCGGAATTTCCGAGTTCGGATAATAGCTTCTGAGATATTCGCTCCTGTCCATGTAGATAGCAAACGCATATTCTCTGTCTTTCTGCAGATAGCAGTTTCTGACTGTGATATTGCGGCATCCTGCTGTGTAAGGCGTATCGTTCTGCGTTCTTACCCATGTGATTCCGTCGATCACTTCTTCCCCTGTTTTATGAGTCGGAGGTGTGTTCGAAATATACTCTTTACCGTCAGTTTTCATGCATACACGGTAAAGCAGTCCGTTGTGAATAACTGCATCGGAATGCTGTACTTTCATTCCCTTGTACCAGTTTCCCCATGCACCGCCGAGAATTCTGATGAAGAATCCGCAGGTACTGTCATCCGCGAGGTCATAGCAATCCTCGATAAGACCGTTCTCGATCCATCCGAGATTTGGATTTGAAACAACATAGTCGCTTGCGTTGAGTGCGATCGGGTCATCGTAGGTCTTGAAGAAACCTTTGCGGAGTGTGAAATTCCTGCCGGGACCGAAGTGGATACCGTCCTTGAGTCCCTCGGCGCGGATATTTTCGACAGTTACATTTTCAAAATCGGAAATCTGGATCGCATAGTCGGAAGGACAGAGATCGCGTACTGTGATATCACGGAGTGTGAGATTCTTCACGTACATGAATGCAATATGCGCTCTGAGTCCGATGATTGTATTCGGATTACCCGGTGTTCTCTCAACTTTATTTACGAAAAGATGCAATCCTTCAACGGAAATATCTTCGTTATACTCACGGATAAGCGCACGGCTGTTGATGAATGCGTTTCCGTCAACTCCGGCGGATTCTCTCTCGAAATACACACCCGGTCCGAATTTGATGTGTGTGGTCTCCGATGAATACTGTACCTGCGATTCTGTACACACCCGCTCCATCAAAACGGATCTCACCAACCTGATCTATGGCTTCCTGCAGAATTATTCTGTTTTCAGCTCACGTGTTGAGAGGAGACAGTCCCTTTATGATTGTCATAGCTTCTCCTTTGTTCTGAAATTCATTTGATATCGCCATCATCGAAGCGATCACCGCATTCGGGACAGAATTTGGGAATGTTATTTTTGTCCTCGGGTTCCCATCCGCATTTGTCGCATTTGTAAATCTTATCTCCGGCAGGCTTTTTCGCACCGCATTCAGAGCAGAATTTGCCCTTGTTCAGCTTACCGCACGAGCAAGTCCAGCCGTTTTCCGGTTTTGCATTACCGCATTCCGTGCAGAATTTTCCGCTGTTTT
>CAZPPN010000410.1:0-1853 GCA_964588425.1 uncultured Ruminococcus sp.
CAGCGATAATTTCATCTTCAAGTCCTGCAGGAATATCTCCCGAAATCTCGATCTGCGGCATACCGAACTGACTGAAAGATGTCACGGACGATGACACCCCTGAAACCATGCGGTTCACGATGAATCTCACTAGTCCGCCGAAACCTGTTAAACACGCACCTATGAATGAGATGTAGACACCGATTAGCCATCCGAATCTTTTCACAGCTTTTGAGAGTGATTTCGGCAGATTATTGATCCATTCGGAATCAGATGATTTTGACCGTGCTGCTTGATGCTGTTCATGTATATTACCGCGCTCATCATCCGTATTTTCACCTGATGAATTTGTTTCGGTATCGACTCCCTCCTCATCATTCAGCAGCCAGTCGGTCGTCACACCGAACAGCTTTGATATCGCCAAAAGATTGTCAAGCTCGGGCGCAGCCGTTCCGCATTCCCATTTCGATATCGCCTGACGTGACACGCCGAGCTTTTCCGCAAGTGCTTCCTGCGACATTCCGGCTTTCTTTCGGCAGTAGAGAATTTTATCGTAAAGCTTCATTGTTTACCTCCGTTATTAGTATCAATATTGTTTTTCTTTGGCTTAATTATATCAGAATAGTACCACAAAAGCAACCGTTTCGGATTATCATTTCCGCAACCGTCGGTAGCAAAAGGTTATTTTTGTCTTTCTCATCGGATTTCGGTCTATTTTTCACGCGCTGCCACTTGATTTTTACGGTAAACTGTTATATAATGATAATGTACGGAGTTTTTCCGCTATTATTCAGAAACAACTGACGGAGGTTTTGTATGACCGATATTTTAAGAATTGATCCTTATGCTTACACCTATTACAACAACATTGACAAGCCGCAGAATATAAAAATGGCACTCGCTTCACGTGAGCTTGCAAAATACGCTGACATCCGAATCGACCCGAAGAACTATATGTGCTATGCTTCGTTTCTCACAGAACATTCCGCGGTTCACTATAAATTCGGTGACGGATTCGCATTCAACGGCGGCAAGGCTGAGGAGAATTACAAAAAGTTCCCCGACACTGCCGACGAGCTGAGAAAGATATACTCCGCGATTCAGCCTCAGACAACGGCTACGATCCTCGGTCCCACACGTGACGGTTATGAAGACGCACTCTCATGCGCAGGTGCTTGCTGGGGCGGCGGATGGGCAGGTCATGCGAACCCCGACTACGATCTTCTTCTCCATGCCGGAACAAAAGGTCTGAGAGAAAAAATCGCAAAATACAAGGCGATCAACACAGACGATCCCGGATTCTACGAAGGATGCGAGATCATGATGGACGCTATCGACATTCTGGGTGACAGATTCCACGAGCTCGCTCTTGCAAAAGCAGCAGAAGCTGAAGACACTGCTGTTAAAGCCGAATACGAAGAGATCGCGAAGATTTTTGAAGTTATCCCGCGCAATCCCGCATACGATATCCGTTCCGCGATCCAGCTCTTCTGGCTTGTGTTCACATTCGACGGCGTTGATTCTCCCGGACGTCTTGACCAGTTCATGATCGACTACTGGCGTGCGACTGAGGACAAAGCGGATGCACTCAAGCAGTTCGAGAGAATGTGGGAAGCATTCCACGACACACGTACATGGAACCTCTGTATCAGCGGATCCGACGAAAACTGGAATGATGCGTCCAACGAGCTTACATATGTAGTTCTCGACTGCTGTGAAAAATTCCACTACCAGACACCCAACGTAACAATGCGAGTTCACCGCAACACGCCCGAAAAGCTCTGGAAGCGTGCGGCTGAAGTAATCGCAACAGGGATCGGTATGCCCGCGCTCTACAATGACGAAGTTGTCTGCGTTGCTCTCGAGAAGATGGG
>CAZPPN010000411.1:0-1846 GCA_964588425.1 uncultured Ruminococcus sp.
ATACATCCCTCAAATACTTTGAGCTTGTCTCCGGCTTCGAAATCGTGGAGTTTTGCCTCCTCGGCGGTGATGAGGGCGTTATAGAATTTTTTATATTCTTCTTCCGTGAACGGGCAGTTGATATAGTCCGGAGTTCCCTTATCGTAACGCGATGCGAAAAATGCTTTTGACATATCAATCGACTCAAAATCAACGATCGGTGCCGCAGCGTCATAGAAATAGAGACTCTTTCCGCCGATCATCTCGCTGATTTTTGCGGCAAGCGCATCGGATGTGAGAGGGCCTGTCGCTACGACCGTGATTTCATCTTCGGGGATATCTGTCATCTCCTGCTCGATCACCTCAATATTGGGGTTTGAGCGGATTTTCCGAGTTACATACTCCGAGAAGAGATTTCTGTCAACGGCAAGAGCGCCTCCTGCGGCTACCTGAGTTGCACGGGCGGCTTCCATGATGAGCGATCCCATACGGAACAGTTCTTCCTTGAGGAGTCCGACACCGTTTGTGATCTCAGCCGATCTAAGAGAATTGGAGCACACAAGCTCAGCGAATCCGTCAGAATGATGCGCCGGAGATTTTTTTGTCGGCTTCATCTCGTAAAGTCTGACACGGACGCCTCTTTTTGCTGCCTGCCATGCCGCCTCGCTTCCCGCAAGACCTGCGCCGTATACGTTAATCTGTTCCATATGGGTCATACCTTTCCCTGTTCCGTTGGAAAATCCGAAAAACGGCACGACGCCTCTTACGGATTATTCTTCGTTTGTTAATGTCTCTGCGGAGCTGTCATCCTGAACATCTGCTTTATATCCGCAGTTCTCGGTCTTGCACACGAGCTGGTTTTTGCCTTTCTTACGGTAGAGCATTCCGCCGCAGCTCGGGCACTTTTCGTTTGTCGGCATATCCCATGATGAGAAAGTACACTCGGGATATTTTGAACAACTGTAAAATACTGTCTTGTTTTTGCCGTGCTTTGTTACAATATCAGATCCGCAGACGGGGCAGTTTACGCCGAGCGAGCGAACCTTCTGTTTTGTGAATTTACATTCGGGATATTTTGAGCAGGCGTAGAAGCTGCCGTATCTGCCTGTACGGAGAATCATATCCGAACCGCAGAGCTCACACTTCATCGGAGCGATCTCGGCTTTCTTTTCAACGAGAGTGTCACCCGATTTTGTGAGAGGCTTTGTATTCTTGCAGGCAGGATAGTTGGGACAAGCCGCGAACTTACCGAATCTGCCGTTCTTTACGATCATTTTCTTGCCGCAGTTTTCGCAGATGATATCTGTTTCTTCATCGGGCAGGTCGATTTCACGGTCAGCAGCTCCCTCAAGCGCTTTGTCCAGCTCGGTCTTGAAGCCGGAATAGAAGCTCTCGAGCATTGCAACCATTGTGTCATCCCCTGATGCGATTGCGTCAAGGCGGTTTTCCATATCGGCTGTGAATTCAATATCTACGATATCGGGGAAGTTTTCGCACATAAGGTCTGTGATAACTTCTCCGAGAGGTGTGGGTACGAATGATTTGCCCTCGCGTTTTACATATCCTCTCGAAATGATGATCGTGATAATAGTCGCAAATGTGCTGGGACGTCCTATTCCCTTTTCTTCGAGATATTTTACGAGAGAACCTTCGTTGTATCTTGCCGGGGGATCTGTGAAGTGCTGTGTGGGGACAACGCTTTCGCAGTCGAGACGGTCTCCCTCTTCCATTGAGGGAAGTCTTGTGTTCGTCTCGTCGGACTGAACGGGATCGTCTGTGGATTCTTCGTAAAGCGCCATATATCCTGGGAACTTCACGGTATATCCGTTTGTTCTGAAGAGATATCCCGCGCATCCGAATTCAGTCT
>CAZPPN010000412.1:0-1841 GCA_964588425.1 uncultured Ruminococcus sp.
TGAGAACACGGAGATCAGCCTCAGCCTTTTTGATGATTGCTTCGTAATCGGGAGAGCGGTGGCTCATTTCCATAACAGACATACCGCTGTCACCGTAGCAAACGAGTTCGGACGCTGCTTTTTCAAGTACTGAAAGCGGAAGCATAGAGGGGCCTGCTGAGAAATTGAATACTCTGTTCATAATTTTTAACTCCTGTATATAGAAATGAATTTTTTGCGGTATAATAGGGGATCGTACAACAAAATCAGTCGGTGCGATAGGAAAAACCTATAACCAACAATAAATTAAGAATATTATACCGCACTAAAGCGTTAATGTCAATATTAACATTGATATCTTTTTACTGCAAAATTGACAAAAATCACAGTTATTACACGTTATTTTTTGACATCGGGCAAATTCGAATAAAAATAATCCCCAAATTTAATATTTTTTTCATTTTTTACGCAAAATTATCGGAACAAAATCCGCAAAACACACGTCTAAAAGACATAACAACAAGGGGGATAAAAATATGAAAAAGCTACTATCCACATCTGTTCTTCTGTTGGCTGCAGTAATTTCTTTTACATCATGCTCAGCCGGCAAGGCAGAGAACGATTATGAAATGATGACCGATACGGCATATGCTGAAAGCGGTTCGTTCGGGAGTGTTAAAGCTCAGACAGCACCGTCGGCAGCACTGAATTACAGCGCAAGTGACGGTATGTATGAATATGAGATAGCTGTTGAAGAAGTATATGCAGATGAGCCGGGAAGTACAGGAAACAACGATCTATCCGAACGGAAAATCATAAAGAAAGCAAACCTCAGATTCGAAACGGAAGAGTATGACAGCTTTATTGCCGAAATGACATCGTGTATTGAACTCTGCGGCGGATATATTGAATCCTCAGAAGCATACGACGGCGGTCTGTACAGTACCAGATATTCCAGAAACTCCAGTCATGTTGTAAGAATACCGCAGGATTCGTACAGCAGATTCATGAATGAAGTATGCGGTCTCGGAAATATGACATACAAATCCGAGAACTCCGAAGACGTTACGATGAGCTATGTCGATACAGAAAGCCGTATTACAGCATATGAAGCCGAATACAATGCGTTGATAGAAATTCTGAACAAAGCCGATTCACTGAGTGATGTTATCCAGCTTCAGTCAAGAATTTCGGAAGTGACATATATGCTCGAGAATTATAAGTCACAGCTCAGAAAGTACGACTCGCTTATTGCTTACTGTACAGTAAATATAAATGTGGAAGAAGTGTGGAGAGAAACAAAGAGCGAGGATGTAATGACACTCGGTGAGAAGATTTCTCTCGGGCTTGAGGACACATTCCTCGACATAATTGATGATCTTTCCGACTTCACAGTAGATTTCATCACTTCTCTTCCGTACATAATCATATGGGCGATCATTATTCTTATAGCTGTTGTCATAATCAAAAAGACCCTGAAAAAAGTAAAATCAAAGCGTGAATCAAGAAAAGCAAATGAAAAAATCGAGAATAAAGAAGATATGTAAAGTACTGGCGATAATATTTCTGATAATTCTGACTGTCATTATCGCGATAAATATTATTGTGTACACGAGCACAAAAGACAGGATAGTGTCAGCTTCAGCAGTTGATTTCAGCGAAGCCGACTGCATACTCGTCCTCGGAGCAGGAGTCAGCGAAGACGGAACACCCAGCCATATGCTTGAAGACAGACTTCTTGTAGGTGTTGAATTGTATCAAAACGGAATCTGTGATACAGTTCTGATGAGCGGTGACCACGGTACAAAAGAATATGATGAAGTCAACTGTATGAAAAATTTTGCTATCGAAAAAGGTATACC
>CAZPPN010000413.1:0-1830 GCA_964588425.1 uncultured Ruminococcus sp.
CATCAGGGAAGAATCATCAGCCAGGCGGACGAGGTTCTTCTGATCGCTGACGGACGTCTCGAAAAGAGAGGACGCCCTGAGGAGATCATCCACTCGATCGACGCGGTATATGACAAGCCGTGTCTCGACAAGGATTAACGGATTTGAGGATATATTGAAATTATGGACAAATTGATAGATAAAAAAGAAATTAACGGAGATATCCGAACAGGACTCCTTGAAAAGATCGCGGATCTCCACGGCACTCCCCAGGGCGCGTACAACATCCGCGAAAACGGTGAAGCTGCCGGCAGAGCAAACACGGACGAGATCATGATCGAGACGAAGGAAGACAAACCCGGCATCAACATCATCGTAAAGTCCGGCACAAAAAACAAAAGCGTGCACATCCCGGTAATCATCACAAAAACCGGTATCACCGAGATGGTTTACAACGATTTCATGATCGGTGACGACTGCGACGTTCTCATCGTTGCCGGATGCGGAATCCACAACTCCGGTGACGAAGCGTCCGCTCACGACGGCGTGCACCACCTTGAAGTCGGCAAAAATTCCAAGGTAAGATACATCGAAAAGCACTACGGCGAAGGAAACGGCTCGGGTGAGAGAATCATGAACCCCGTGATGACAGCTCATGTGGGCGAAAATTCCACGCTTGACATCGAATCCGTACAGATCGGCGGAATCGACTCGACCAACCGTAAGACCGTGATCACTGCAGACGACGGCGCGGAAGTTGTCATCTCCGAGAGAATCATGTCGGACGGACATCAGGATGTTGTCAGCGATACCGAAATCGTGCTGAACGGACGCGACTCCAAGGCGAGAATCAACAGCCGCTCGGTAGCAAAAGGAGAATCCACACAGCTCTTCTACCCCCGTCTTATCGGAAACACCGACTGCTTCGGACACGTTCAGTGCGACTCGATCATCATGGATAACGCAAAGATCCGCTCAATCCCCGAAATCTGCGCGAATTCCGTTGATGCTCGTCTCATTCACGAAGCCGCAATCGGAAAGATCGCCGGAGATCAGATTCTCAAGCTGATGACTCTCGGTCTCACGGCTGAAGAAGCGGAAGAAAAAATTCTCAGCGGTCTTCTTAAATAATTTAAGCAATAATTAAAATTTCACATTAGCATACATGAGGTATAACTATGGCAAAAACAGCGTATACGGATATGACGCAGGATGAGCTTCGCGCCGTCCTCGCAGAAGAGCAGGCAAAACTCGACAAGTGGTCTGAGATGAATCTCACTCTCGACCTCACTCGCGGTAAGCCCAATCAGGCTCAGCTCGATCTGTCGTCCGAAATGCTTACAATTGTAAGTGATCGCGGCGACTGCTTCAGCGCAAGCGGACTCGACTGCCGTAACTACGGTATTCTCGACGGTCTTCCGGAAACAAAGAAGCTCTTCGGAGATCTTCTCGGTATTCCCGCAGAAAGAATCCTCGTTCTCGGAAACTCTTCTCTCAACGTAATGTATGATACAATGGTACGCGCAATGCTCTTCGGTGTTGCCGGCGGTTACGAACCCTGGTCAAGACAGGGACGAATCAAGTTCATCTGCCCGTCCCCCGGATATGACCGTCACTTCACAATCTGCCGCACACTCGGTATCGAAATGGTTCCCGTTAAGATGAACGCAGACGGCCCCGATATGGATGAAGTTTACAACATCGCCTGCTCCGACCCGTCGGTTAAAGGTATGTGGTGTGTGCCGAAGTTCGCTAACCCCGAAGGTATTACTTACTCCGATGAAGTTGTTGACATGATCGCTGCAATGAAGCCCGCGGCTCCCGACTTCCGTATCTTCTGGGACAACGCAT
>CAZPPN010000414.1:0-1822 GCA_964588425.1 uncultured Ruminococcus sp.
CACTCAGGGCTCTGCCCTAAGAACCCGCAAACTTTGAAAAGTTTGATCAAACTTTCTTAAACGCCTGCGGCGAGCTTTGTTTGCGGGAGAATTAAATAGCTAATAATAAAATTAACCATACAATCACGCGAAAGGATACATCAATTTTATGGCTAAACGTACAGATATAAAGAAAATCATGATCATCGGCTCCGGTCCTATCGTTATCGGTCAGGCTGCCGAATTCGACTATGCAGGTACTCAGGCGTGCCTCGCTCTCAAAGAAGAAGGCTACGAAGTCGTCCTCGTTAACTCAAACCCCGCTACCATCATGACAGACACATCCATCGCTGACCGTGTCTACATGGAACCCCTTACCCTCGAGTACGTCGCTCGTATCCTCCGCATCGAACGTCCCGACGCCATCATCCCCGGTATCGGCGGTCAGACAGGTCTCAACCTCGCAGTTCAGCTCGAGAAAAAAGGCATCCTCCGCGAATGTCAGGTCGAACTCCTCGGTACCCCCTCTTCCTCAATCGAACAGGCGGAAGACAGAGAACTCTTCAAGGAACTCTGCGAAAACATCGGCGAGCCCGTTATCCCCTCAAAAATCACCTACTCCGTTGAAGAAGCTCTCGAAGCTGCTCACGAAATCGGTTACCCCGTTGTTCTCCGTCCCGCTTTCACCCTCGGCGGTACAGGCGGCGGCTTCGCTTACAATGACGAAGATCTCCTCACAATCGGCGCAAATGCGTTCAAACTCTCCCCCGTTCACCAGGTTCTCATCGAAAAGAGCGTCCGCGGCTATAAGGAAATCGAGTTCGAAGTAATGCGCGACTCCGGTGACCACGCTATCACTATCTGCGGCATGGAAAACATCGACCCCGTCGGCGTTCATACCGGTGACTCAATGGTTGTCGCTCCTATCCTTACACTGAACGACCACGACCTCAAGATGCTCAACGACTCCGCGATCAAGATCATCCGCGCACTCAAGATCGAAGGCGGATGCAACGTACAGTTCGCGCTCAACCCCAACACAAGCGAATACTTCCTCATCGAAGTAAACCCCCGCGTATCCCGTTCCTCCGCGCTCGCGTCCAAGGCTTCCGGATACCCCATCGCAAAAGTTACAGCAAAGATCGCCGTCGGTATGTCTCTTGAAGATATCTCCATCGCAAACACAAACGCAGCGTTCGAGCCCAGACTCGACTACATCGTTGCAAAGCTCCCGCGCTTCCCGTTCGACAAGTTCTCTCAGGCCAACAACAAGCTCGGCACTCAGATGAAGGCGACAGGCGAAGTCATGGGCATCGGCAACACTCTCGAAGAATGTCTCCTCAAGGGCGTTCGCTCACTCGAGATCGGCGTATGCCACCT
Source organism: uncultured Ruminococcus sp. (assembly GCA_964588425.1). Taxonomy (GTDB): domain Bacteria; phylum Bacillota; class Clostridia; order Oscillospirales; family CAG-272; genus UMGS1696. Next base: position 1,360 of record CAZPPN010000414.1, read on the forward strand.
CCACATGGCGAAGTTCGACAACTGGACAAACGATCAGCTTGAAGTGTACATCCGCGAGTTCCACGACGATCAGGTATTCGCAGTATCCGAGCTTCTCCGCCGCGGTGTGACCGTTGACGAGCTGTACGCGATGACAAAGATCACGCCCTACTTCCTTGAAACATTCAAGAAAATCATCGACTTCGAATCCGTGATCGCAGCAAGCAAGGGCGACATGAAGATTCTCGCTGACGCGAAAAAGCTCGGCTTCTCCGACAAGTACATCGCGAAGCTCTGGGGCACAAAGGAAGAAGAAATCCGCCTCGCGAGAAAGTCCGCGTCCATTGCTCCCAAGTACCTCATGGTAGACACCTGCCACACAAATGCGTACATTCCTTACTTCTACTCCACCTACAATGCTGCGGACGGTCAGGACAGCCAGTCCATCGTAAGCGAAAGAGAAAAGGCAGTTGTTCTCGGCGCA
>CAZPPN010000415.1:0-832 GCA_964588425.1 uncultured Ruminococcus sp.
TGCTCTTACACTTCTCGCTGTTCCCGCATGCCTTATGTCCTGCGGCGACAAGAACGATACAGAAGCGACCAAGGTAATTGATATCAACCTTACCGAAGAGGAATACGCTTTCGGTGTTGACAAGGCACAGCCCGAGCTTCTTGAGGATGTAAACGCATTCGTTAAGAAGATCAAGGAAGACGGCACTCTCGAAGAAATCTGCGACAAGTACTTCTCCGGCGGCGAGCCCACTCCCGTAACAAGCGCAAAGCTTGACGATTCCAAGGATCAGCTCGTTGTTGCTACAAACGCTGCTTTCGCTCCCTTCGAGTACACAGAGGGCGATAAATACCTCGGTATCGACATGGAGATCGCTAAGCTTCTCGCTGACGAGCTCGGCAAGGAGCTGGTTATCCAGCACATGGACTTCGATGCTGTTTGTCTTGCTGTTGGCCAGCACAAGTGCGACATCGCTATGGCAGGTCTTACTGTAAACGAAGAGCGTGAGGAGCACGTTACTTTCTCTGAGTCCTACTACGAAGCTTCCCAGAAACTCATCGTTAAGGGCGACGACACTACGTTCGACGAGTGCAAGACTGCCGCTGACGTTGAAGAGATTCTCAAGGGCTTTGACAAGAGCACAAAGATCGGTGTTCAGGACGGAACAACCGGCCAGCTCTACTCCGCAGGCGATGCTGACTGGGGCTTCGACGGATTCCCCGTTGAAACTATTGGTTATAAGAACGGCTCTCTTGCAGTTCAGGATATGATCAACGGCAACATTGACTACGTTATCATCGATGCAGCTCCCGCAGCTGTTATCTCTGAGTCCATTAACGAAATGAACTGATTG
>CAZPPN010000415.1:842-1809 GCA_964588425.1 uncultured Ruminococcus sp.
TGCGGGTGAGGCATTTGTCTGTTACAGATAATATTAATTATGGGAAATTTTCAGTTAAGATTAGAAACCTTTTGGCACGAGTTCTATACAAACGGCGCCTACAACAGTGTGCTTGAGGGTTTAAAAAACACTCTTATCATCGCCATTATAGGTCTGCTTATCGGTACGGTGATCGGCACACTTATTGCGGCCGTACGCGTTATGCCCAAATATAAGGTGATGCCCCGCATTCTCAATGCAATATGTACCGTTTACGTTTCCTTTTTCCGCGGAACGCCTATGGTGGTACAGCTTCTTGTTTTCTATTACGTTCTCTTCCCTCTTATCGGTCTTAAAATATCATCCGTCGGTGTTTCTATACTTGTGTTCGGACTGAACAGCGGCGCCTATATCTCCGAAATCATGCGTGGAGGTATCCTTTCCGTTGATCCCGGTCAGATGGAGGGCGGACGAGCAATGGGCCTCAGCTTCTCTGCTACGATGATAAAGATCGTCATTCCCCAGGCTGTTAAAAACATCCTGCCTACGATGGGTAACGAATTTATCACACTTATAAAGGAAACGTCGATCGTCAGCTTCGTTGGCGCCAGCGACCTTTATAAAGCGTTCAATCTTATGGGAAGTAACACATACGAGTTTATGATCCCCTATCTTGCAATGGCGATCATCTACATCGCACTTGTAATGATTATAACCCTGCTTATCCGACTTATGGAAAGGAGGCTGAGAAAAAGTGATAGAAGTATGTAATCTACATAAAAGCTTCGGCGAATTACAGGTTCTCCGCGGCATTGATCTTACCATAGAAAAGGGAGAGATCGTCGTTATTCTCGGCCCCTCGGGAAGCGGAAAATCAACTCTGCTCCGTTGCCTGAACTGTATGGACGATCCGACAAGCGGAAACATTTTCTTCCACGGAGTCGATCTTGCAGGTCTGAAGGTCGATATAAACGTTCACCGTCAGAAA
>CAZPPN010000416.1:0-1798 GCA_964588425.1 uncultured Ruminococcus sp.
CGGGAATATCACCTGTAATTACAAACGCACCGTCCTCATCGAATTTTACTGTTGTTTCGATTGTGTTGAGATAAGTTGCTGTGAACATATCGGCAATTATCGGTCTGCCTTTTGCGATCAGCTTTGACTTGATGTCTTCGATATAAGCTGTCATTTTTTCAGTAACGAGATTCATATTTACACCTCAATTATTATCAATTGTCAGAGTTTTTAGTACCGAGTTTTATTATTCGGCATCCGGCAGCGCGGATAATTCTGTTGTTGTATGCGAGATATTCATCGCTCTGCTGCGGAAGACGGGCATATACTTTTTCAAGTCCGAGCTCGTCAGCGCCCCGAAGGACAGAAAAGAGACGTTTTGATGCTTCCTTTGCGTCATCTCTTTTTCCTGTCGACAGGAGTACACAATTATCAAACAAATCGGCGTCATCGTCCGAAGCTATTACGCCATATTTGCCAGAGGCATTGTTTTTTACATATTCCGCAAAAGCATCGCGCGGCGCATCAATAAGGATAACATCTGCTGTCGGTGAATAATGCCTGTACTTCATTCCGGGGGATTCAACCTTTGCACCGGGAGCAATTTCAGGCTCGATAACAGCTTTTGATATTGTTACCGATTCGCATACTTCCGTGAGCATATCAGCTGTTACAGCACCCGGTCTGAGGATCGTACAGCCGTTTTCTTCGAGCTTGATTACCGTTGACTCGAGACCGATATCGCACTCGCCGCCGTCGATGATCATGTCGATTCTCCCGTCCATATCTTCTCTTACGTGTTCAGCGTTTGTGGGGGACGGGATACCCGATCTGTTTGCGCTCGGAGCTGCGATAGGATGCCCTGAGACTTCGATAAGGCGGTGTGCTATGTGATTCGCGGGACAGCGCAGAGCAACCGTATCAAGCCCACCGGTAACCGTATCGGGCACGATTTCCTTTTTGGGAAGGATCATTGTAAGCGGTCCGGGCATGAACTTTTCGGCGAGCTTATAGTAAAGCGGTGTTGTATATGCGAGATTTTCGGCGTCCTCAGGTTTTGCGATGTGCACGATAAGAGGATTGTCCGACGGTCTTCCCTTTGCTTCGTAGATCTTCGGCGCAGATTCGCGGATAAGTGCACTGCCTGCAAGACCGTAGACTGTTTCGGTAGGAATCGCGACAAGTCCGCCGTTTTCGATCACATCTGCTGCTGCGCGGATGATCTTTTCGTCATTTTCGTACTCGCCAGTTATTTTCAGAAATTCTGTTTTCATGTAAATTCTCCAAACCAGATCAAGTGAGATCTACGAATTCGCCGTTTTTGAGTTTTTCTGCGGTATCGGCGGTAATCAGAGCTTCGATCATCGGTCCGATATTGCCGTTGAGGAAGTTTTCGAGCGAATATATCGTGAATCCTATTCTGTGGTCGGTAACACGTCCCTGCGGATAGTTATATGTTCTGATCTTTTCGCTTCTGTCGCCTGTTCCAACCTGTGATCTTCTTTCGCTGGCGATTTTTTCGTTCTGTTCGCGTGTCTTCATGTCAAACAGCTTTGCACGGAGCAGCTTCATTGCTTTGTCACGGTTCTTGAACTGGCTTCGTTCGTCCTGACACTCGATCACGATACCTGTGGGCTTATGCAGGAGTCTAATAGCCGATTCTGTTTTATTTACGTGCTGACCGCCTGCTCCGCTTGATTTGATTGTTTCAATTTCAAGATCGTTCTGGTTGATCTCGATTTCAACATCTTCAGCTTCGGGGAGAACGGCAACCGTTGCGGTGGATGTGTGGATTCTGCCGGATGTCTCGGTTTCGGGG
>CAZPPN010000417.1:0-1795 GCA_964588425.1 uncultured Ruminococcus sp.
GCTGTTGCTGCAGGCGCGAGCGTAATCATGGTCGGTTCACTTCTCGCAGGATGCGAAGAAAGCCCCGGAGAATCAGAAATCTATCAGGGCAGACAGTACAAGGTTTACCGCGGTATGGGTTCTCTCGCCGCTATGGAAAAGGGTTCGAAGGACAGATACTTCCAGGAAGGTCAGCGCAAGCTCGTTCCCGAAGGAGTTGAAGGTCGTGTACCTTACAAGGGACCTCTCGCAGACACAGTATTCCAGCTCATGGGCGGTCTCAGAGCAGGTATGGGTTATTGCGGCGCTGCTACTGTCGATGAACTCAAGAAGACAGGCAAGTTCGTAAAGATGTCCGGCAACGGTCTCCGCGAATCTCATCCTCACGACATCAACATCACTAAGGAAGCTCCCAACTACAGCGTAAATCCGATGTGATTGCGAGTCTGAAGTGACTTAAATCAATAAAAACAAGCTGTCGCAGGTTTTGAAACTTACGGCAGCTTTTTGTATTCGGTTGATTCAGCAAATGTGTTCAGTTGTGCTTCGACTGTCGGAACTTGTTCGGTGTGCATCCGACAGCGGCTTTGAATGAGCTTGAGAAGTGCTGTGTGTTCGAGTAACGGAGCAGCTCTGCGATATCCTTGATCGGCATAAGCGTTTCGGCAAGTAGACTCTGCGCGATACCGATTTTTTTGTCGATGAGATACTGCATGGGGGTTGTGCCGAAACGGTTCTTGAAGACACGGATTATATGCATTTTCGTATATCCCAGAACCTCGGAAATCTGATCGAGGGAAATGTCGGTGTAAATATTGGCATCAATGTAAGCGCGGATTTTTTCGTCAAGTGCGTTTTTGTCGATAGAAACCGGGAAGAACGTGTCCCTTGTCGCGTTCATCAAAATTTTGAACATGAGGGAAACGATATCCGCATTGATCTCCTGCGTGTTCGAGACATTGAGCTGGCAGAGCTTGTCGTGGATCTCGCAGAACAGATCCAGAACATTCGCGTCGGCTATGTAAACATAATCGAGCATGAAATAATCGAACAGACGCGATACAGCTTCGCCGTTTGTGTTGATCCAGATTTTCTCGTAAGGATCATTCGCATCCGCATAGTACGTGCAGTATGTACCCTTTTTGATGCAGTAGAACTGTCCTGCGCCGACCGGGAACTTTTTTCCGCCGATCTCGATCCATCCCTTTCCGGATATGACATATTCAAATACATAGTGGTCTGACGGCGCTTTGCTGATTTTGTAATCGGGATTCGGATATGTTATGCCTGCGAGTATGCATGAAAACATTCCGTTGTTCTCAAGATCACTGACATATACAAATTTTTCTTTGGCATCGTTGAAGTACATTGTTGTTTCTCCGTATCGTTTAGTGGCGATGTTAATTATACTACACATTTGTCTTAATTGCAAGTTGATTTTTTATAATTGAGACTTTTTTGTGAGAAAAATTAAAAAAAGATTAAAATGAATTACGGTTTGCGAAAAACTATTGACAGTCAGATGAACGTGTGATATAATTGTAACAACAAAGAAACAAACCTTCCGATCGGAAAAGGGGTGGAAAAATGAATAACGTACTGCAGAAAGGGAATATCCCGGGCACGATCTTCAGTATGGAAAAAATGAACGGTGCCATGGGAGAGGAGTTCCTTGATAAAGTATACTATATCACAAGCGGAATCATGCTCGCGCAGATCAGGGAGATCACCGGGATTGACGGAACCACGCTCCAGAACTGGGTAAAGCGTGGATGGGTGTCAAATCCGAAGAATAAAATGTACGACAAGGAACAGC
>CAZPPN010000418.1:0-1792 GCA_964588425.1 uncultured Ruminococcus sp.
GCAAGTCAGGTTTTGTCTGTGATGCTGGTCCGCGCAGTTTACGGATACGACCGCCTGCTTTCCTTTATATTCAGCCGCAGTCACGCTTCCCATACAGGTCGGGTCGGGCAATGCTTTATCGAGTTCAAGAGGCGTCCATCCGCTGATGCCGTTTCTGCTCCATGTTCCGGCACGATATCCCTTTCCGGGGATGCGGACGTTCATATAGATCTCGCCGTTTTCGGTTTCAACTGCCTGTGTTTCGTTCGGATCGGGGCAGTTTTCAGTCGGGTGGATGATTTCACCGAGATGCCAGTTTTTGCCATTATCCAACGAATGGAATGTTGAAACAACGGCGGGGTGATGCGAGTCGTCCGGCATACCGGATTCTTTCAGAACCATCCAGATCGGCACGAGAAGAAGTCCCCGGCTTGTACAGATACCGTGTCCCGGACCGAATGCGAACACATTATGAATATCCGGCATTGAAGAATCCATCACGTTCACGGGTTCGTTCCATGTTATGCCGTCGTCAGCCGATGTACGGTAAAACAAGTCGCCGCCGCGGATCGAATAGTCACGGCAGTACAGGAAGTGAAGCAGACCGTCATTGCCGACAATGCATACGGGATTGTTCGCAGTATGGTATTCGTCATTGCCGTGCGCCATCACGATCGGTTCGGAGAATGTTTTGCCGCCGTTCTCGGATCTGCTCAGGAGAATATCAATGATCCCCCAGTCGCTGCAGCCTTTATCTCTCGCTTCGCAATAAACGAGGATTGTTCCCTTTTTCGTGATGACCATTCCGGGGATACGGTATCCTGCGTATTTATCGTTTTTGAGCCATACGTTTTTCACATTCATATTTATTTCTCCGTCTAAGTGTCAGACAGTGCCGAAAAAGTGAAGGATGTTCATATCCTCGATCATCTTACTGCCGTGATGACCTCTTCCGTCCATGCTGGCGTGCTGACCGTGATCGGGTGAATATGTCAGAAGGATTCTGTGCTGTCCGCGGTATTCTTCCAGAGCTTCGGCAAGTCTGTGGAATCCCTCGGCTTCGAGTCCGACTGCGTTGAGAGCCTGTTTTGACTCGGGACCGAAAGCGTGCGCGGCATCGTCATAGTCATATGTATGGATGCTGATCACGTCGTATTCATCTTTTGCGATAAGTTCAAGCGCCTTTTCCTGCACGCCGATCGCGTTGGGTTCTTCAAAATAGTCGAGCGCTCTTCCTTTGAATATATGTACAAATGTCGAATCAGTCTTTGCGACGATAGCGACTTTTTTCCCCGCTCTAAGTAGCACATCGTAAAGCGTATCGCATTCAAGCTGTGGTCTGGTATATGTGAGAATTCCGTGACCTTCGGGATCCATGCCGGTATACATTGTAGCGTGCGCGACAGGTGTAACCGATTCGACTGTACTGAGGAACGGTACTGCGAGTGATGTGTGCTTATACACGGGCGCGAAAATTCCTGTATATTTCTGCCAAATATACTGTCCGACAGCATCAGCATGATACAGAACCGCACGATCAGCTATTCCGCCGAGGCGTTCTTTGAGCATAGCAGATACCCACGGAACAGACGGCGCAAATGTTTCGGGAAGAGTGATATCCATGCAGTCCGCAACGATTCCGGCGAAATGTTTAAGGCTGTAATTATTGTAATAATCTGCCATATAAACCTCCGTTTTGGCAAAAAACAGCCACATGAAAAATGACTGTTTCTGTTATGTATTTATCTGTCGAGGATGAGCTTGGTAAGCTCAACGGGATCAACGATCTTGCCGTCCTTGTAAACTCTCATGT
>CAZPPN010000419.1:0-1790 GCA_964588425.1 uncultured Ruminococcus sp.
CATAATATCAAAAGAAAATGTGTTAAGATAAAAAATGAGTGATGCTCGGTCTTTCGACCTGGCATCACTCATTTTTCGTTGTTGTTTACCAACCCCGTCTGACAGATGCCGTAAAATAGTAAATTTTTAGGTTTACTGTTTTACGACAACTGCCCATATGGTTCGTTTTTTTATTCGATCGAAGCGAGGTCGAACCCGATTCGACACCCCGCTACCGGCATAAAAAACTAACCATGACTCTTTTGGTTGTGGTTAGTTTTTCTTTCGATCGAAGCGAGGTCGAACCCGATTTAAATTCAAAGCAAAAAACGCAGAATCTCCGCCGAAGCAGATCCTGCGTTATTTTAATTTTCGCCTCAGAACAGGAATAGGAATGTCGCCGCAAATGAAATCGCAAGTCCGATCAGAGAGATCTTGTCAGGCTTCTCACGGAAGAAAATCAATCCCGCGAGAGCAGAAAGAACCACTGATCCGCCTGTGAGCATCGGGTACATTACAGACGCATCAAGCTGACCTGCGCTGACAAGCTGGAGCATATACGACACGCCGTTGCACGCTGCGTTGGCAATTACGATCAGCGCTACCGCTTTCTTGTTGAGCGCAAATTTCTCCTTAAATTCCTTATCGGAGTCATTCTTCTTGTTCTTCGCGTTCATTACTGCGAGACCGCACGCGGAGATTACGCAGTTGATCGCGTTGGAGATGCACGAGAAGGATGCCGAACCGATTGTTTCATATGTCTCGTTGATCTGGTGGATCTTTGACGTAATGCTTACACATCCGTTGAGCACGAACACAGCGAGGCAGAGCATAATAAAGATCGCGCTTGATTTGCCTTCCTTATTCTTGGCAGCAACCGGAAACGCGAGGGAGAACACGAGAAGCAGAACACCGATCACGCGCCATACCGACACATCCTCGCTGAGCCAAAACACGCCGAAAAGATACGGGAGAAGCATACCGCCGAGCATGAGGAACATCGTATAGACCGACATATTGCCGAGTGATATGATCTTGAAGCCGATGAACGTATACGTACAGCAGAAAACTGCCACAAGCGCCGCCATTATCAAGGAGTAAGGAGTAACGGAAAAGCCTTCGCCTGTGATAAACGCGATCACGAGTGAGACGACAGCGGACAAGAATCCGGCTATTGTGGTGAAAGTGAGTGACGCTGTTGCTGTACTTCCGCAGCGGATGCTGTACGCTTTGTTTGTTGAAAACTGGAGTGCGAGCAGGACAACCGCAATGAACATCATTATGTAATACTGCATTTTTTCACCTTTCGTTTTTTTCGGAACATAATATCCGATATTTTCAATAGAGAATATAGCAGATATTCGGCGAAAAGTCAATACAAAAGACGGAAAAACATCGCAAATCACCGTTTTTTCCGTCTTTGTTTTTTATTTCCGTTTGGGATGATTCTGCTCGAGATGCTTCAGAGCAAAATTCTTGATTGCCGCAAACGACTCGTCGCTTATGTGATGCTCCATCTTGCAGGCATCATCAACAGCAACAGCTTCATCAACTCCGAGAGTCACGAGGAACTTTGTGAGTGTTGTATGTCTTTCATACATTTTTTCCGCGACCTCGATACCGAGCTGTGTGAGCAGGAGATGACCGTCAGTGTCGACCGTGATATATCCGCCGTCTTTGAGAAGTCCGACCGCACGGCTGACGCTTGGTTTGGAGAAGCCCATATACTCGCACACATCCACCGACCGTACCGCGCTCATTTTTCTGCTGAGCACATAGATCGACTCAAGATACATTTCTCCCGATTCCTG
>CAZPPN010000420.1:0-1788 GCA_964588425.1 uncultured Ruminococcus sp.
GCTGTCTCGCTGAAAGTTTTGACATTGACATGGATTACGACGGTATCAAGGATGAAACTGTCGAGATGTTCCATGCAAAGGGACTCAAGGTAGGATTATGGACTGCCAACAGCCAGGAAGCGCTTAAATTCTGTCTTTCCAAGAATGTCGATTTTATTGAATCCGACTACTTCAGCTCTCCGGCAGACATTGAATAACATTTTATCTATTGAAAACATTGTTATTTTATGATATAATTTTTTTGATCCTCAAGCAAAGTATTCTATCTTAATTCAAGGAGATTTTTTATAATGATTGCCAATATCGTATCAGTTCATGTTAATGAAGAAGACATTGAAAAGTTCCGTATTGCCACAAACTACAACCATGCAGGTACAAGAAAAGAGCCCGGCAGCGTAAGATTTGACGTATTACAGTCCAAGGCAGATCCTACACGCTTTACTCTTTACGAAGTATTCATGACTGAGGCAGACGTTGCTTATCACAAGACAACAGATCACTATCTCAAGTGGAGAGAAACTGTTGCTCCGTTTATGGCTGAGCCCCGTTCTGCTGTTACGGAAGAAATCGTATGCTGCGACACGCCCGAAGCTCACAAGGTTCCGATCTGCTTCATCGCTCACAGAGGTTACAGCGGAAAGTATCTTCAGAATACTGAAGAAGCATTCCTCAAAGCTGTTGAACACGGTTCCGGCGGTATTGAGACTGACGTTCGTGTTACAAAAGACGGCGTTCTCGTTGTAAACCACGACTCTGAAGCACATTATGCTGACGGTACTAACCTTGCAATCAGCGAACATACTTACGAAGAGCTTATCGCAAAGCCTCTCCGCAATCCTTTCACGGATACCGATCTCCGCGTATGCACATTCAAGAGATATCTTGAAATCTGCCGCGACGGTCACATGGTTTGCTTTATTGAGTTCAAGGGATCTTTCACAGACGAACAGATCAATGAAGCGTTTGTTATGGCAGGTGAAGTTTACGATCTCTCGATGTGCGAGCTTCAGTCTTTCAACTATGACAACCTTGTTCGTACACATGAAGCATTCCCTGATCTCAAGATCATGCTCACCTGCGACGAACACGACGAGCTTGTTGACAGATGCCTTGAAGACGGATTCGACATTGATATGCAGTTCCACGGTCTCAAAGCAAGCACAGTTGCTCAGTTCCACGAAAAGGGACTCAAGGTTGCTGTCTGGACTGCCAATACTGTTGAAGCTCTCGCATACTGCGCTTCCCTCAATGTTGACTTCATTGAATCGGACCTCTTCAGTTCAATTGACGGCGAATAATTCAATATAAACAAAAAATACTCAATTCGGCTTTTTGCTGAACTGAGTATTTATTTTTTGCTTGTTTTGGATATTACCGTGAGAACCACGAGTATCACCAGTCCTCCGCCTGAGACGCACATCACCATGAGGATCATATTAAGATTATCACTGCTGTACGGGGAGAATTCCTGATCTTCACTTATTTCGATATAATCCGGCGTGTATATTTCTTCTTTTGGCGATTCTGCATATGCATTTAGCGGTGATATGAGCATAAATAGTGTTATTACTGTCAGAATTACTGAAATCAATCGTTTCAAGAGAACCACCTTACTTTCTTTCAAATTTCATGCTATAATTATAGCACAAAGTTTACCATTTTGCAATACTTTATTAAATTTTAATGGTTTTTTAATTTTAGTCATTATATCTCAGAATTCGATTATACACAACAAAAAACTGCCGAATACAGACAACCGTACCCGGCAGAATTTTTTACGAGAAGAAA
>CAZPPN010000421.1:0-1782 GCA_964588425.1 uncultured Ruminococcus sp.
TTTTACCATGAATGTTTGCAGAAATCAACTTTTAGTTTGTTAGTGTGTCAATAACGCCCTTCTCTTGAGTGCCAGTTCAAATCGAAGCAGTCCGGTCATTTCGGATGTGTTGTAATGATGTATCTTCAAGTCTTCCAGCTTGTTGTAAATCTTACTCTTTACATCCTGACGTTTGTTGTGGAAAAACACAGCGTTTTCATCTTTGAAAGAATCAATCCGTTTATCGTCATCAACGGGTTCCATAAATCTGTAACCTCGTTTATATAACCCCTTTTTTGCAAGTCTGATTACTTCCTGTGAGTATTCATCCGACGGGGTTACAATGTCTTTCGTTACATCTACTCTGTATAATCTTCCTTCTGTAAGCAAATCAACTCCTGTAGCATTTTCAATTTCATCTAGTATCCTGTACAACTCATAACAGGCTTTATCGTATTCTTCTATGGTATATAAATTCATCATCGCATGTCCTGGGTATAACAGTTTCCCGGGTGTTACGATCAAGTCAGCTCTGAATCTTCTGTGAAGCGCGTCAAATTTTGTTACCATCGGATCTGCGTTTTTTATCTCCATCCGAAAACCTCTTTGGGCATACTTATTAAACACACGCTTATTATGAATTCGGTCAGGAAAATAAATATCATCATGATAACCATATGCTATCAATTTCAAGCATCCGGATAATATCACAGCTCTCATAGGTCATACAAGGCATGCAACACAAGGAGATGCGAAGAAAAACTACAACAATCACCCTTTCTTCGGCAAAGCTAGCAGTACAAAATTCGCACTTGCACATAATGGTGTACTGATGGATTATCATCTGAATCTTCCTAAAACAAAAATTGAAACTGACTCATACGCTGCTGTTCAGCTAATAGAAAAAGAAAAGGAGCTGTCCTTCACTTCAATCCGCAAGATGGCGGAATACGTGAAGGGCAGCTTTTCGTTTAGTATACTGGACGAACACAATAACATATGGCTTGTGAAAGGTGACAGTCCGGTTTCTATTCTATATTTTACAGAGATTAAGATGTACGTTTACGCAAGTACAGATGAAATCCTGTACAAGTCAATAATTGATTCATCGCTTTTCGAGGAGTTGAAAGGAGGCAGATACGAAGAAATTCCAATCGAAGAAGGTACAATCATGAAGCTGTCCCTCGGCGGAAAGATTGAAACCGAAACATTCAAGTTCTCGCATCGTATTCACAAACCCTGGTGGGAGTACGGATATACAAGTGATCTCGGCATTAATGATACAGTTGAACTTGATGAGCATTATATCACCAATCTGAAATATGCTGCAATATGGAACGGGATCGAGCCTGAGATGATTGACGAGATGATTGAGCTTGGATATACACCGGAGGAGCTTGAGGATGTGATATATGAAATCTGACAGGAATGCGGAAAAACTCAGGAAACTCAGAGCTGAGTTATTCAAGACGAAATGGAGTGTGTTTTACATGAGGTATGTGAAAATACTGATACTTGCGATATTTGAGATAATTGCTGAAATGTATGGAGATAAGAAGAAATGACAGTATATGGATATGCGAGAGTAAGCACGGACAACCAGAATCTCGACCGGCAGTTTGATGCGCTGAAGAATTACGGTATAGATAAACTATACTGTGAGAAGATGAGCGGTACTGAGAAATCGAGGAATTGAACGGTGTATCTGTCGGTACGGTCTATCGCGCCTTAATATGGTGTAAATGTTGGGGTTTCTCAAAAATGTGAATTCTGTATTTGCATTCCGGCTATACTTGAATTTCC
>CAZPPN010000422.1:0-1777 GCA_964588425.1 uncultured Ruminococcus sp.
TGACATCATAATCTCATCCTGCTGTGATTCAATCAATCTTCTGATACAGAAGCCTTTCCCGAAAGCGCTCGAATATCTGGCGGATATCGTTTCGCCGATGCAGGCGCATTGCATAGATATCAAAAAGCGTATCCCCGATGCAAAAACGGTCTTTATCGGACCTTGCGTGGCAAAAAAGGATGAAGCCGAACACTATGACGGAATTGTGGATGCGGTTCTGACTTATGAAGAGCTTACGGAATGGATGAAGCAGGAGAAGATTGTACTGCGTCCGGAAATGGATTCTGACGAAAACAGCCGCGCTCGATTCTTCCCGACCACCGGCGGTATTCTCAAGACTATGAAACCGGAAATTTCCGGATACACCTATCTGGCATTGGATGGTGTGGAAAACTGTATGAACGCGCTTAGGGATATAGAAAGCGGAAAGATACACAAGTGTTTTATTGAAATGTCCGCCTGTGTCGGAAGCTGCATTAGTGGTCCGGTTATGGAAAAGTACCATTCCTCCACTGTGCATGATTATCTGGCGGTTTCCGCATATGCAGGAAAGAATGACTTCGAAGTAGAGCAGCCCCAAGATATGTATCTGAAAAAACACTTTGAATTCATCGAGCAGAGAGCACAAATACCCTCTGAGAACGAGATCTCACAGATTCTCCGCCAGATGGGCAAGTATAAACCCTCACAGGAGCTCAACTGCGGTACCTGCGGATACAACACCTGCCGCGAAAAGGCAATTGCGATCTATCAGGGAAAAGCCGAGCCTTCCATGTGCCTGCCTTTCCTCAAGGACAAAGCCGAGAGCTTCTCCGACGCTATCGTAAACAGCTCACCCAACGGTCTGATCGTTCTGAACGAACAGCTTGAAGTACAGCAGATCAACGAAGCCGCAAAGAAAATCATGAATATCCGCTACGATTCCGATGTTTTAGGCGACCAGGTTGTACGTATCCTCGATCCTGCGCTTTTCCTGAGAGTGCTGAACTCCGGCAAGGATGTGCATGACGAAAGAATTTATCTTGCCGAATATAAGCGTTTTGTGGAACAGACTGTCGTATATGACCGCGATACACATCTTCTCATAAGCATCATGCGTGATGTTACAAACGAAGAAAGTGACCGTGTGAAGAAAGAAAACATCAGCCGCCAGACAATCGAAGTCGCTGACCGCGTTGTTGACAAGCAGATGCGTATTGTACAGGAAATAGCTTCGCTTCTCGGAGAAACTGCAGCGGAGACAAAGATTGCTCTTACAAAATTGAAGGAGTCGATTGAAGATGAATGATTTATGCGCTGATATCGGCTACAAAAGTATTAACCATTACGGTGAACAGCTTTGCGGTGACCATGTGGATGTGATAGAACAGAGCAGCGAGAACGCAACGGTAATTGTACTCGCAGACGGTCTGGGAAGCGGTGTAAAGGCAAGTATTCTGTCCACGCTGACATCTAAGATTATCTCCACCATGATGGCTGAGGGACTGCCGCTGGAAGAGTGCGTATCCACAATTGCGGCTACACTTCCCGTCTGCTCTGTGCGCGGAGTTGCTTATTCAACATTCACGATCATTCAGATCAAGAACAACAGAACTGCTGAAATCATCCAGTATGACAATCCGGGTGTGATCGTGATCCGTGATGAAAAGAATTATGATTATCCGACCACGGAAATGAATATCGGCGGAAAGAAGATACTTAAATCCGTGATTCAGCTTCAGGAAAACGATGTGTTCGTGGCAATGAGCGACGGATGCCCCCACGCAGGAATCGGCGG
>CAZPPN010000423.1:0-1760 GCA_964588425.1 uncultured Ruminococcus sp.
AGAAGATGCTCGAAAAGCTGGGCTTCGGCGTGGAGAACGGCGAAGTCATCGTGCCCTTCTTCCGCACCGACGTTCTGCGTATGTGCGATCTGGCTGAGGAAGTCGCACGCATGTACGGTTACGACAAGATCGAGTCCACTCTTTCCTCCTCCGCTACACCCACACTCGGTGCGAGAACGGAAAGACAGCTCTTCGACAACAATCTCCATGATATGCTCATCGGTATGGGACTTGACGAGATCGAGACTTTCTCATTCATCAGCCCCTCTTACTATGACAAGATCAGACTCGCTGCTGACGACTCACGCAGAAAGTGTGTTGTTATCTCCAATCCTCTCGGCGAAGATACATCCGTAATGCGTACCACAACTCTTCCCTCCATGCTCGGTATTCTTGCATCGAACTACAACGTAAAGAACCGTGACATGGTACTCTTCGAGATGTCCAAGGTTTACATCCCGAACGAAGACAGCGCACTTCTTCCCGATGAACCTGCACGCCTTACACTCGGATTTATTGTTTCCGACAACGGCTTCTACAAGATGAAGGGCTACATTGAAGCTATCCTCAACATCGCAGGCGTAAAGGATCCCGTATTCAAGTCCTGTCAGACAGATCTCACATTCCATCCCGGAAGATGTGCTGAAATCTGGGCAGGTGACAACAAGATCGGCGTATTCGGTGAAGCGCATCCCGTTGTTGCTGAAAACTACGACATTCCCGCAAAGGCTTACATCGCTGAGATTGCAACAGATGTTCTCTTCGCGTGCCGCAGAGCTGAGATTTCCTACACACCCATTCCGAAGCATCCCGCAATCGAACGTGACTTCTCTTTCGTATGTGATGAGACAGTTGAATCCGGTTCCGTTGTTTCCGTTATCAAGTCCGCAAGCGCTCTCGTTGCAGGTGCTGAGCTGTTCGATATCTACCGCGGTCCTCAGATCGGCGAGGGCAAGAAGAGTATGTCCTATGCTGTAATGCTTCGTGCTGCAGACCGTACTCTTACAGATGCTGAAGCTGACGAAGCTGCACAGGCAATCCTCGGCGCTCTTGAAGCCTCTCTCGGTATCAAGCTCAGATAACAATCCAAATCGTTCGCAGAAAGGAAATTATCATGAAAGCATATCCCATGAACATTGCAGGTGTTGACCGTGCTCTTCCGATCTGTCCCGTAAACGAGAATATTTCAATCGGTGCGTTCGTAATCTTCGGCGATCCGGAGCTTACGACAGCCGCTGCCGATGCTCTTCTGAAGCTCGCTCCGGAATATGATTACATCATCACGGCTGAAGCCAAGGGTATTCCGCTTGCTCATGAAATGGCTCGTCTTGCCGGTAATCAGAAGTATTTCGTAGTGCGCAAGAAAGCAAAGGCTTACATGACAGGCGTGTTTGAAGTCAAGGTCAACTCCATTACGACAGCAGGTGAGCAGAGTCTTTTCCTTGACAAGGCTGATGCTGAGCTTATCAAAGACTCAAAAATCCTGATTGTTGACGACGTTATCTCGACCGGCGAATCACTCAGAGCAGTTGAAGAGCTTATCAAGGCTGCCGGCGGAAACATCGTCGGCAGAATGGCGATCCTCGCCGAGGGTGACGCGCAGACGAGAGACGATCTCATTTACCTCGAAAAATTGCCGCTGTTCCATCCGGACGGATCTGTTATTGAGGGGACTATTCATTAAAAAGCATAACGCTGCAGGTTATTACACAGGTGTTCATAAGAAAGTAATTCCAGAAATTACGATTATGGCATCTGTC
>CAZPPN010000424.1:0-1756 GCA_964588425.1 uncultured Ruminococcus sp.
GACTCACTACGCAGGCGTTCCCTCCGAAATGCTCGAATGGCACGGACACAACGACTTCTACAAGGCGGTAACAAACAGCGCGACAGCATGGCTCTACGGCTGCTCATCCGTCAACTGCGCTCTCCTCGGTATCGGTGAGAGATGCGGCAACACACCCCTCGAAGCAATGGTTATGGAATACGCTTCCCTCAAGGGCACAACGGACGGCATGGACACGACCGTTATCACCGAGATCGCCGAATATTTCAAGAACGAGATCGGATACAACGTACCTCCGAAGACACCGTTCGTAGGCCGCGACTTCAACATCACCAAGGCAGGCATACACGCAGACGGTCTGATGAAGGATGAGGAAATCTACAACATCTTCAACACGGAAAAGCTGCTCAACCGTCCTGCACAGGTAGCGATCGACTCACACAGCGGACTTGCAGGTATCGCACACTGGCTGAAAAACCGCTGCCCCGACGACTCGGTGAACAATGTTGACAAGAAGTCTCCGATCGTCGCGAAGATGAAGGAGTTTATCGACAAAGAATACGAGAATGGCAGAACCACAACCATGAGCGACGCGGAGCTTCTCGAAATCTACGCCATCGCGAAAGGCGAATAAGAAAAAGTGCAGAGTGCAGAGTTAAGAGTTCAGAGTTAAGGAAGAAATTAGGATCGACGATCCTAATTTCAACATCAACTCTGCATTCTGCACTCTGCACTCTGCACTTATATGCACTTTTCTTCATTTCTAAAGAAAACAAACAATATTATAATCATGTTCACACATAATCCTTGAATCAATCATGCAAATCGGGGTATAATTAGTCTGTTAATGAACTATTTTCATGTAATGGGAAGAACAGGGAAGAAAGGCAAGTATCACAGAATATGCTCCAGCTAAAAAACATAACAAAAGTCTATCCGTCCGGTGACGTTACCGCGCTGAACGGTGTTTCGATCTCTTTCCGGCGGAATGAGTTCGTCTCCATCCTCGGTCAGTCCGGATGCGGCAAAACGACGCTTCTCAACATCATCGGCGGTCTCGACAGATATTCCTCAGGCGAGCTTTATGTCCGCCACAAATCAACATCGCAGTTCACCGACCGCGATTGGGACAACTACCGCAATCACTCCATCGGCTTCGTCTTCCAGAGTTATAACCTGATCCCCCACCAGTCCGTTCTTTCAAATGTTGAACTCGCGCTCACTCTCTCGGGGGTATCAAAATCCGAAAGACGCCGCCGTGCGGAAGATGCTCTCCGTGCTGTCGGTCTTGAGGATCAGATGAAGAAAAAACCGTTGCAGATGTCGGGCGGTCAGATGCAGAGAGTCGCAATCGCACGCGCACTCGTAAACAATCCCGACATTCTCCTCGCGGATGAACCGACAGGCGCTCTCGACTCCGAGACATCCGTACAGGTCATGGATATTCTCCGCGATGTGGCGAAAGAAAAGCTCGTCATCATGGTAACGCACAACCCCGATCTCGCCGAGCAGTATTCTTCACGTATCATCCGTGTGCTCGACGGCCGTGTGATCTCCGACTCCGATCCGTATTCAGCCGAAGAGGAAGAAGCGGAAGTCTATACCGACGGCGGAGCTGAGATGAGCCGCAGGGAGAAAAAAGCCGCACGCAAAAAGAACTCCATGAGCTTCCCCACAGCGCTCGGGCTGTCCCTCAACAACCTCATGACGAAAAAAGCCCGCACATTAGACGGGTGCTCGTAAGACAGTAATTCTAAAAAATTACTATTTTACGGCA
>CAZPPN010000425.1:0-1754 GCA_964588425.1 uncultured Ruminococcus sp.
GCTTGCGGATATGCTTTATCGGTCTCTTTGGTGGCTGTTTGTCAACAGCACCAAAGAGGAACTTTTTCGGACGGATTGGGTGTTCCGAGCTTGCGAGCTCGGCGAGGGCGTTGCCCTTCGATCCCACCAACTTTTGGAAAAGTTGGATCAAAACTTTACTGATGGCGTTAGTTTGGCTTAAATTTAACGTCTGACAAACTTATTCCTCTGGGAATTGACGGCTTCGAAGTGTTCTTCGGCGGCATCGTTGAACGCTTTCTCTTCCGGGCTGAGTTCGGGATGCTTCGGAAGCTCCGACTGTATCCGCTGGATCTGCTCGATAAGTATCTCAGCGCCGCTCTTGACTTTACCGCTTTCGTCCGTTTCGTCAACCGGCACGATCTCGTTCAGATCATCCGTATAAGATCCCGACAGGTACAGCGACAGTTTCGCGCAGACCGGGCCGATGATCTCATACATGATACTCGTTGCGAGGATTATTGTATTGAGTGCCGCGCCCGTTTCGCCGCCGAGAGTTCTCGCTCCCATTGCGGCAAGACCGATTGCGACTCCTGCCTGCGGAATCAATGCAAGTCCGAGGTATTTACGCACCGCCAAGCTCTTTCCCGCTGCCCACGATCCGACGAATGCGCCGCCGTATTTACCGACGATTCTGATAACGAAGTACGCCACGCAGATGAGCCAGAGGGGAGACGATCCGACCGATGCGGAGCCGCCTGTGAATGCGTCGAGCTGGAAGGTAAGACCGGAGCGGACGAAGAACAGGAGGAGGATGGGCGGATTGAAGTAATTGAGCTGGAGGAAGAGCTGGTGATCGTCCGTGAGGTTGATGTACACTGCGCCGATCATCATGCAGCCGAGGAGGGGAGAAATATCGAGAATGGAGCAGATACCGCAGAAGAGGAAGAGGATACCGACTGTAATGATAAGTCTGTTATCGCTCGATCTTCTGTTGGAAATAAAGAGCATGAGGATGAAACCGAGGAGTGCACCGACTGCGATACCTGCGATATTTTTCAGGATAGGGAAGACGATGAGGGTGACGTCAAAGCCTGTTGTGACCTCGGAGATGGAGGCAGCGGCGATGGAGATAGCGATTGAATAAGCGGTAAGGCTGATGATATTATCAACAGCGATTACCTGCAGAAGTGTATCAACGAAATCGCCTTTTGCGCCTGTCTGACGGATAGTCATCATAGTGGACGCGGGTGCTGTTGCTGCTGCGAGTGCTGCGAGGACGATTGAGAACTGGAGATTAATTCCGAGAGCGAAATATGTAATAAGGAACACGAGGACGGAAGCAAATGCGGCTTCGCAGAGTGTAATGACGACGACCTTCATTCCGCTTTTTCTCAGCTTCGAGAGCATAAAGAATTCACCCACGTTGAACGAGATGAAAGCGAGTGCGATATCCGCGAGGAAGTCCATACCCGTGATAATTTTCTGAGGGATCAGGTCAAAGAAATACGGTCCTATGAGGACGCCTGTAATAATATAAGCTGTAACATTGGGGAGCTTGAGTCTTTTTGTTATGCGTGTCATTGCAAACGCAACAAAAATCATAATGGCAACGGAGAGGATAACGACCGCTGATGATGACTCTGCTCCAAGGGCTTCATAAACTTTGTCTAACAATTCGCACCTCCTGTGTGTTTTTATCGAAAAGCAATGGATGAAATCATCTTTTTTAGTAAAAAACTCAATTTATCACAAAATATTCTTTCACTAACATTGCAATACGTTCTGATTTGTGC
>CAZPPN010000426.1:0-1753 GCA_964588425.1 uncultured Ruminococcus sp.
AATCCCGCTTACAATCGCCGATTACGACCGAGAAGAGGGAACTGTATCAATCATCTTCCAGACAGTCGGCGCTTCCACCGATAAACTCGCCGCAAAGAACGCAGGTGAGTGCATCAGCGATTTCGCCGGCCCTCTCGGAAAGGCAACGCATACTGACGGACTCAAAAAAGTCGCTGTTATCGGCGGCGGTGTCGGATGCGCAATTGCATATCCCGTGGCGAAAAAACTCCACTCTGTCGGCTGCGAAGTTCATTCGATCGTCGGATTCAGAAACCGTGATCTCGTCATTCTCGAAGACGACTTCCGCGCCGTTTCCGATAAATATGTTATCATGACCGATGACGGATCATACGGCGAGCGTGGGCTTGTAACAAACGCCCTGCGTGAACTCATCGAATCGGGCGAGAAATATGACGAAGTTATCGCGATCGGCCCCGTCGTAATGATGAAGTTCGTCTCGATGCTGACAAAAGAATTCGGTATCAAAACCATGGTCAGCATGAACCCCATCATGATCGACGGGACGGGAATGTGCGGCGGATGCAGACTTACAGTGGGCGGAAAAACAAAATTCGCCTGCGTTGACGGTCCCGAATTCGACGGACATGAAGTAGACTTTGACGAAGCTCTCAGACGCGGTGCGATGTATAAGGAATTTGAGCGTCACGCGAGAGAAGCAAACTGCAATCTGTTAAAAACCGAGGAAAAATAAAATGCCCAATATGTCACCTAAAAAAACGGAAATGCCGTCACAGGCACCCGAAATCCGCCGTGCTAACTACGAAGAAGTAGCGCTCGGATATACCGAAGAAATGGCAGTTGAAGAAGCGGCTCGCTGTCTGAACTGCAAAAATATGCCCTGCGTCAGCGGATGTCCCGTAGGAATAAAAATCCCGCACTTTATTCAGAAAATCGCAGAACGTGATTTTGAAGGCGCTTACAGAATCCTCTCCGATTCAAGCTCACTCCCGGCAGTCTGCGGACGTGTATGCCCACAGGAAGTGCAGTGCGAAGCAAAATGCGTACGCGGAATCAAAGGCGAACCTGTCGGAATCGGCAGACTCGAGAGATTTGCGGCAGACTTCCACAATGCAAACTCGAATGATATTCCCGAAAAGCCCGAGCCGAACGGTCATAAAGCAGCAGTAATCGGATCAGGTCCCTCAGGTCTAACCTGTGCAGGCGATCTTGCAAAGAAGGGATACGACGTTACCGTTTTCGAAGCTCTCCACACCCCCGGCGGCGTTCTTGTCTACGGAATCCCCGAATTCAGACTTCCCAAGGATATCGTAAAGAAAGAAATCGACACACTCCGCGCACTCGGCGTAAAGATCGAGACAAATATGGTGATCGGTAAAGTTCTGTCAATTGATGATCTTATCGAGGATGGATTTGAAGCTGTGTATGTCGCAACGGGCGCAGGTCTCCCGAAATTTATGGGCATCCCCGGCGAAAACCGCTGCGGCGTTTATTCAGCCAACGAATTCCTCACGAGAATAAATCTCATGAAAGCCTACCGCGATGACTCCGCCACACCTATCATGCACGCGAAGAATGTAGCTGTCGTAGGCGGCGGAAACGTAGCTATGGACGCTGCAAGATGCGCAAAACGTCTCGGAGCGGAGAATGTATATATCGTTTACAGAAGAGGTGCAGAAGAGCTTCCGGCACGCGCTGAAGAAGTTGAACACGCAAAAGAGGAGGGAATAATCTTCAAGCTCCTCACCAATCCCACAAAGATCATTCCCGATGA
>CAZPPN010000427.1:0-1746 GCA_964588425.1 uncultured Ruminococcus sp.
CATTCCCTGTAATGCTGAACGGTATGCATAGAGCGGGTACAGTATCGGCAGAAAAACCGACCCTCGTATTGAGAGCCGGCTGTTTATATTCTATTGTATCTTATCAGAGACCGATCACCGAATCAATGGGCATTGACATTATAATACCCTGAGCTTCGCTGTTGATTCCGCAGTTTTCGTTTACCGCGCGCATGATTGCAACTTTATCATCTGCATCGGAAATGATGAGGACGATTTCCTTTTCTTCCTGCACCTGAGAACCAAAGTATCCGGATGCATCTTCGGGAGAGATCTGTCTGCTGTGAATTACAGTACCGCCCCTCGCACCTGCGCTTCGTGCTGATTCCATTACCTTTGCACTGTATCCGCGGTTTACAATAGCTGTGATCAGAACATTCTTCATGTCGTCCATAGCTTCATCCTCACTTTCTTTAATATCTTCGGCGCAATCTTTTATGATCTGCTGAAGAAATCTGTTATTTGCGCCGCTTAACGGAAAGGTAAATCCGATTCCGCTTCCGGCTGTGCTGAGACTGCACTCCTTATGGAGCTTTTTCAAAAGTCTGTCTGCTGTCTGCTTGGGCATTGGACTGACGAGTATATATTTATCAATATTTCCGAGTCCGAGCATATCAAGAATTTCGCTGGAAGCAGTACCCTTGCCGTGGAATCTGTACTTGAATGTAAGATTTTCACGCTCGAGAATTTCTTCTGCCTTTCTGATATACTTCTGTGCGGCGATAAGCATCAGCAGACGGAATGATGTTTTCTTTTCATTGGATTCCATAACATATCCTCCTAAAGTTCGATGATATCGTCGTTTTCAACAGGTACGGCAACCTCAGCCTTGATACGTCTCTTGAGCTTGATCTGATAAACAATACCCATGATCTGGATCGCGATGAGAGGAGTAAGGGCAACGAGTGACACAACGCCGAACGCATCAGTCATGATGTTTCCGCCAACCGCCTGACAAGCGCCGATACTGAGCGGAAGAAGGAATGTTGACGTCATGGGGCCGCTCGCTACTCCGCCGGAGTCAAATGCAATACCGACAAAAATCTTAGGTACAAATTTCGTCATTACGATTGCGATGATATATCCGGGGATGATGATTGCCTGAATCGGGATTCCTGTCAGGATTCTGAGCATTGCAAGACCGATACTGACGGATACACCGATTGACAAGCAGCGGTTCATTACCTTAGCGTTCACAGCGCCTTCGGTTACGCTTTCAACCTGATGATTAAGAACCTGAATTGCGGGTTCGGCTTTAACGATATAATAACCGATTATCATACCGATCGGAACGAGAATCCAGTTGAACGTCAGAGATCCGATCTTTTCGCCGAGAAGTGCTCCGACGGGTGCAAAACCGATATTTACGCCGCAGAGGAATAGCACAAGTCCGAGATATGTATAAAGAATACCTACAACAATTCTCTTGAGCTGCTGTTTATGGTAACGCTTTGTAAGGAACTGGAACAATACAAAAACAACGACGATGGGAAGGAGCGAAACAAATACTTCTTTGATAAATTCCGGAGATTCGAGGGCAAACAGCTTTGCTACATCCTGTGTTGTATTCACATCGGTTATTGATGTACCGGACACCGCAGCTTCCGTAGGCTTGAAGAAGCATCCGAGAATAAGAACCGCAAGAATCGGGCCTACGCTTGAGAGAGCTACAAGACCGAAACTGTCATTCGCGGCGTTTTTATCACTTCTGACCGAAGCAAGACCAAC
>CAZPPN010000428.1:0-1730 GCA_964588425.1 uncultured Ruminococcus sp.
ACCTGATCCGATAACAATACCTGATGTGCAGCTCTGTCCGTCAAGTGTCAAATCTCCATCCAGTCTCAGTCGGCAGGAAACACCCGCAGGAACAGTCAGCGTACAGAGGTAATCATGTTCGCGGCGGCAAATGGAAACGGATACCTTACCGCAGATCAGCTTTGCATCCATTTCGAGATTCTCGATGACAGTTGTGAGACACGGAGAAAATTCCATTTCCGCAAAACCCGGCTTGAGCGGCTTCAGACCACAGAGGTTTTCTATGATGAAGCAGAGGAAACTGCCGTGCATCGGATGATTATATGAAGCTACACTCGCATTTACATTGGCAAGGTTTATCATGTCGGGCTGTTCCCAGATCGTAGTCGCGTTGTCGTCCATCATTGTAGCGAAGCTGGACTTTTCACGGTTGAACAGGAAATGCAGAACATCGTCACCCATACCTTCTTCACAGAGGAGAGGTACCAGATATCTGTTGGCATAAATCGCGGTCGGCATTGCATATTCGTCACGGATGATTCTTTCGTGCAGCGACATGACAATATCGGAACGTGCGCCGTCGGGATACAGACCGAGGAAGAGCGCAGCACCGTCCGTTCCCCAGTAGCCGAAGCTGTGTTCGGATTCACGGTAGAAGTGGCGGATGAACGATTCCTTGATAGAATCTGCAAGACTTGTGTAATACGATGTATCGCCGCGGCTGAAGGTTTCGCAAAGTTCTGCCATGCGGATGCAGATTTCATAGAACATAAGCGTTGAGGAATGCTCTACCGGCATACGGCGCGGATTTCCGTTTCCTCCGGGGGGACACCAGTCACCAAGTCCGTCGGTGATGATATAATCTTTACTGTGATTGAGCTCATGCTGAACCCATGCTTCCATAAGATCAAAATACCGCAGAACCACCGCACTGTCGCCTGAGTATTTGTACATATAATAAGGTATGATAATCTGTGCACAACCCCAGAGAGGCGTTGCTTCACCGCAGGTACGCTTTCCGGGAGAAATCATCTGCCATACCCCGAAGACCTCATATGTGGTACGGATGTCTTCCATATATTTCTCATAAGCGGCAGTACTGTCATAGTTGAGCAGACCGTAGCTGCAGACAACCTCAGCATCACCGAGCCAGCCGCATTTTTCGCGTGCGGGACAGTCCTCGGGGAAACCGTGATAATTGGAGAGATATGTATTGCGCATTATGCGGTTCAGTCGGTCGAGATCATTGTGTGAGGTGTGGAACTCTGCTGTTTGCTCCATGTCTGTGGCAATCTGAACGCCTGTAACGAGCGTCAGCGACGGAACCTTACCGTATCCGTCACGGATGTCATAGAATCCCGTTACTTCAACAAAGCGGAAGCCGTGATATGTCATACGCGGACGGTAAACTTCGCCTTCTTTGTCACCGCGGCAGATATACATATCCTGCTGGATGACCTGTGTAGCAGACGCACCGGTGGAACGCAAGTCAAGCTGTCCGCCGGCATTGAGATTTTCTGCATAGCGGAATACATAGACAGTCCCTTTCGGTGATGGAGGGAGATGATACTCTGCAACACCTGCCATGTTTTCTCCGAGGTCGAAGATCCATGCGCCGTCTTCTTTGCCGGTAGCACAGTGAACAGTTTGAGCAGGCAGTCTGCGGATTTCACGGATCGGCGGTATCAGACACGGTGTCAGAATCCCTTTCGGTGTTTCGTCGGCAATTACCGGTTCCCATCCCCGATCCC
>CAZPPN010000429.1:0-1718 GCA_964588425.1 uncultured Ruminococcus sp.
GAAGAAGACGGAAGATTCTACGCAATGCACCACCCTTTCACAATGCCTATGGAAGAGGATATGCAGTACATCGACACAGATCCCGGACGTGTACGCGCAAGAGCATATGACTGCGTACTCAACGGTACAGAGCTCGGCGGCGGTTCTATCAGAATCCATACAACAGAGCTTCAGTCCAAGATGTTCTCCGTTCTCGGAGTCGGCGAAAAGGAAGCTGAAGAAAAGTTTGGATTCCTCCTCGAAGCATTCAAATACGGCGTACCTCCGCACGGCGGTCTTGCATTCGGTCTCGACAGAGTAGTATGCCTCCTCCTCGGACTTGAAGATATCAGAGATGTTATCGCATTCCCGAAGGTACAGAACGCATCCGAGCTGCTCTCCAAGTGTCCCGCAGCAGCAGATCCCAAGGCTCTCGAAGAACTCGGCATCGCTGTAATCGCAAAGGCAGACGAAGAATAAACGAATAATATAAATTCAGGCGTGCCGCAGTGTTACATCCGAAACGTAAAATGCTGTACGCCTGTATTTTTTATATCAATTACTGAAAGGATTGCAGTTATGGCTTTTTGGATTAAAAAGTCGGCAGCCGTTTTGGAGCTTGAAGCGATTGTTTTGGAGATTCAGTCAAATCTTGAAAACAATTACAAAGATGCAGCTCAGTCAGCCCGTGAAAAACTGAAAATACGTCTGGAAGAGCTGAATTCAGAGGGGAAGCTGAAAGAAAAAGATTACAAACGCTTTGGTGTAATTTACACAGAATACAGCGTGAAAATGACCGGATACCATCATTGATTGAAACTGCTTGAAGATAAGAAAAGGAGGCGTAATCCCTCCTTTATTTTTTTTCAGTACATACACTTACTTATCGCCATACGGAATTACACAGTACTTTCTTTCGCGCATATCAAATGTCATGTCACTTCCTATGCGTACAAGACGGATCTGACGAAGATTTGTGCAGACACTTACTACTGTAATTGCATCTTCGCTTTTTGTACCTTCGATTCGAGGAAGATCTCATCAGTAATTCTGCCATGCATCAAGTGCGGATGCGGCGAGGGCAATTATTTTCTGATCCGGGTAGGCTACGGCGTATCCTATTGCATCGCGGTGAATGTGCCCCATAAGATATGCCGCAAAAATTCCATTTCCTCGTTCTGAAAAATCACAGTCAACGTGCAGAACCGGAAGAATATCGGAATTTGATACCGGTACATAGTCAGTCTTTAATTTACCGCCGTTTTTCCATGCATTTACGATGTCTCCGAGCAGTATAAGAATGAAGGCATATGAGAAGATGGTAATCGGCAGGAATGTGATTCATTGTCTCAGTCAGCCAGTCGAGTTGAGCTTGTGGGTACAGAACTGTGCCTCGTTCGATAATAAAATCTCCGTTTTCATCCCGTATATCCGGTGCGTCATAATTGTCAAGGCAGATGAGGACCAGTTTGTATTTATCAAAATATTTGACATAATACGGTTTATCGCACTTGTCAAGTCCGATAACAGGAGCAGTGGGCAGAATGAATTTGTTGAAAGCTTCCTGCGATGTTGCGGAGATTTCAGCGCGTGTGCTGTTGCCAACATCGTGATTGCCGAGAACAGTCAGAAACGGTTTTTCGCTTTTCAGAATGCGTTCCGTGTACCATGTTCCGTCGGTTTCGGAATAATTGCTGCCGTGAATATCAGCGAGACATATGCCGCAGTCCAGTGAATCC
>CAZPPN010000430.1:0-1715 GCA_964588425.1 uncultured Ruminococcus sp.
GCAAATCATCCAGAGGCGCGAAGAGAATCGTGTATTCGAACGACGGTCTGATCTACTACACCGACGACCACTATGAGACTTTTGAACTTCTTTACGGCGAGGAATGAATATGAAATATGTAATTATCAGCGGAGAGAATATCATAACAAAGGATGATGTTCACAAAGCACTCCGCGAGCATCTTGAATTTCCGGAGTATGCCGGCAGAAATCTTGACGCGGCACACGATGTCCTCGGTGAGATGAGCGTGACGCTGGAGATCAGAAACACCGCCGCGCTTATCGGAAATCTCGGTGACTACGGTGAAAGGCTGATGTGTATGCTCCGCGCGCTTGATGAGGAATCGCGTAATTTCAGCCTGATCGAAAAATAAGAATAACAAAATCCGACATCACTCCGATAGGGGAGAACGATGCCGGATTTTTTTCGTTATGTTGTGTGATTGTGAGATTCTGCGTTATTCTGCAATGCGGTTTTCGATTTCGCTTAAATCAAGCGCTTTGTAATCGTCCAACTTTTTTCTGCGGTATTCCTTTGTGAAGTAGTCGATCATTTTACGCATTTGTTTGTTGTAATCACTGAGCTCGATATTGTCGTAAGCATCAAAGTAAATATGCTTTGATCTGGCGATCAGCTCGTCGATTCCATCGCATCTTCCGAGGCGGTGCAGGCATGCCGCGATATCGAGTAAGGTTATAGCGTGATTTGCGTGAATTCCGCCGATGAGATATGCTTCGTATCCATTTTTTTCGGAAATCATGAACCGCTCGATCACATCAACGCTTTCTTTGAAATGAATCATTGCGTTTTCGTAGTCACCGAGTTCGAAATAACGGTGTCCCACCTGAGCACAAGCGATGAATAATTCCTGCCACTCAATCTCACGGAGACACATAGCTTCCTTCATGCCTTCTTCGCCCTTTATATAGCTTGCCGACAGACGCATTTTGTCCTGAAGCATATAGGGGAACATATACGGAAGAGTTTCGATGATTTTTACGATATCTTCGTAGTGATCCTGTCCTCTGTCGCGTTCAAGCCATAGGTAGATCAAGATGAGGTTCGCTTTTGTGCGGCAAGTACAGAAAATGTCCTGTGATACACTGATAATATGACTGCCAAGCTCGAATGCTTTGTTGATGATTTCGTCCCCGCGGTCGATATTGTAGGTATACAGCTCAAACAGCTCTGTTTTCAGCTGAATAGAAGCAGGATATGTTTTCAGTCCATCAAGCAGGATCTGCTCCGCTTTTTCAAAATTCGACCAGAAGTATTTATTGTATTCCAGGCGGATATCTTCGATTTCTTTGTCGATGTTCTTTATGTCAAAGTCGAACAGCTCGTCAAGGGATACTTTGAAAAGTGCTGCAAGCGTGGGAATCATGGTCATGTCTGGGTATGATGCACCCATTTCCCACTTCGACACAGCCTGCGCGGAGATATTAAGCGAAGAAGCAAGCTGTTCCTGGGTGAGATTTCTTGCTCTGCGGAGTTCACGAATTTTATTTCCGAGATTCATGGTATAGTTTCTCCTGTTACAATAATATTTGCCGGGTAAAGCATACCAAACCAGGTATGCTTTATTCGTTCTCATGTTGAAACTACAATAGAAGGAGCAATGGACTGACGTGTTTCTCCTTGGGCTAACCACGTCCGTGCGAAAGACTGTCAGCCATCCTTCTGTTGCAGCGTTCGATTTCAGCAGGTAGAGCTAA
>CAZPPN010000431.1:0-1711 GCA_964588425.1 uncultured Ruminococcus sp.
GAAGTGATCGGAGGCTGAGATGAACCGCAGAATGATATTTTATGTAACAGGGCAGATCATCAAGCTGGAGGCGCTTTTGATGCTTCTTCCGCTTGCCTGCGCCCTGATCTACGGAGAGATGAACAGCGTATTCAGCTTTGCGGTGACGGCGGCGTGCGCTCTGATTCTCGGAGTAATAATTACGGCAGTCACAAGAAAGGCTGACCGCACGATTTACGCTCGCGAGGGATTTGTGATCTGTGCGTTTGCGTGGATTGCGATGTCGGCGATCGGTGCTGTTCCGTTTGTGCTGAGCGGTGACATTCCGTCATACACCGATGCGTTTTTTGAGACGGTCAGCGGATTCACCACAACGGGCGCGTCGATTCTCGATAATCCGGAAGTGCTGACGCATGGCTCGGTTTTCTGGCGCAGCTTCACGCACTGGATCGGCGGTATGGGTGTGCTTGTGCTGATGATGGCGATTATTCCGAACAACAACGACCGTTCGATCCACATCATGCGCGCTGAAATGCCCGGACCTATCGTTGACAAGATCGTTCCCAGAGTCCGCAGTTCGGCGAAGATACTGTACCTTATATATATTGCGATGACGATGGTACTCGTCGTTTTTCTGCTCATCGGCGGGATGGATATGTTTGAGGCATTGACACACGCATTCGGCACGGCGGGAACAGGCGGATTCGGAATAAAAAGCGACAGCGTTGGCGGATATTCGCCGTACCTGCAATGGGTGATAACGATAGGTATGCTGATATTCGGCATCAACTTCAATCTGTATTACCTTATTCTGATCAGACGGTACAAGCAGGCTTTAAGAAGCGAGGAGCTTTGGATTTACCTTGGTGTTGTGGTATTCTCGGTACTCTCGGTTACGGCAAATATAGCGCATCTCTATCCGACACTTGGTGAGACTGTCCGTCATGCGGCGTTTCAGGTATCCTCAATCATCACAACCACGGGATTTTCGACGACGGATTTCGATCTGTGGCCGGAGTTTTCGAAAACTGTACTGCTGATGCTGATGTTTATCGGAGGATGTGCCGGATCGACGGGTGGAGGTATAAAGGTGTCACGTGTTGTAATACTTGGCAAGATTATCCGCTGTGAGCTGAAGCTGTTGATACATCCGAGATCGGTAGCATCTGTGAAACTGGACGGAAAGCGGATCGACGAGTCGACACAGAACGGTGTTTCATCCTATCTTGCGCTGTACCTGGTTGTGTTCGCAGTGATTTTAATTTTATTGTCACTCGAGCCTTTTGATATGGAGACAAATTTCACGGCTGTTACGGCGTGCTTCAACAACATCGGTCCGGGATTTGCGGCGGTAGGGCCGATGTCGAACTTCGACGGATATTCGGCTGCGGCAAAATATCTGCTTTCGGCTGCTATGCTTATGGGACGACTGGAGCTATATCCGCTTATCCTGACGTTTTCCCCTCAGACTTGGATCAAGAAATGACGAAATAACAATAATATCCTTGAAGATATGCTTGATTTATGGTACAATATCAGCATAAGCTTCAGGGATATTTTTAGTGGAGGATATTGAGTTATGTTATCAGTAACCTATACGGCGGCAACGTTCGGATCTGACGGATACGAAGTGATTGTGGAGTGTTCCGTAAAGAGGGGACTTCCGATGTTTGAGATCGTCGGTCTGCCCGATGCCGCCATAAGAGAGTCGGAAAAGCGAATTTTCACCGGC
>CAZPPN010000432.1:0-1710 GCA_964588425.1 uncultured Ruminococcus sp.
CCGTGACAATATTGCCTGATCTGATATAAGTAACGCATCCGGCATTTGTGTTTTCGGCAGTACAGGATGAAAAGCCGAGGACTGCCATAAGGCGGTTTACTACACCCTCAGTTCCGTCGATGATGTCGATACTGTCACCGAAAAATTTTCGGAAGCTGTCGCGGAAATATGAAAAATGAGTACATCCGAGAACTACCGCGGTATAGTTTTCTTTTTTATCAATGACGGTTTCGAGATATCTGCATACGGTATCGGGATCAAACTCCGCATTTTCGGCAAGCGTCACGAGTCCCGGAGTTGCAGCAAGTGTCGGATTGATTCCCCTATTCTCAATCAAGCTTCGAAGCTTTTCGCCGCCGATCGTTACAGGGGTTGCACATACGAGAATCTTTTCGTCGATGTGATGTTTGGCGGCGGGTTTTACAGCAGGTTCCATGCCGACAATCGGGATAGGATATGTCTCTCTCATATGCTCGATTGCCATGCTGGTCGCTGTATTGCACGCCACAACAACTGCTTGTGCTCCGTGAGACACCAGACATTCGATCGCCATATCCGAGTATTCTATGATCTGTTCCCTGCTTTTGATGCCGTACGGGACGTGAGCCGTATCTGCGTAATATATATAATCGGCTGCCGGCATTTTCATCCTCGCATATGTCATAACGGAAATTCCGCCTATGCCCGAATCAAAAAATCCGACGGTTACCTTATTCTCCATTCTCCTGCTTCCTTTGCCAAACATTCTTGTTAATGTTAATTATATAGGAATATCCGGCAGTTTTCAAGTACATACTGTTAAAAGAATTATTTAAGAGGTATATTGATGAAAACTGTCAGAAGATATTTTTGGATCACACTCGGATGTCTTATCTTTGCTTTGGGTTTCTCGCTGTTTCTCTCCCCGCAGAATATTGCTCCGGGCGGTGTATCCGGACTTGCTGTTATTATCTCGCACTTTTTCCCGATTTTGCCTAACGGACTTTATATTCTTGCTATGAATATTCCGCTTCTGATTATAGGTGCTGTCTGTTTCGGTCTGCGATTTTTTATAGGTACTGTATGGGCGAGTGTACTGTCTTCGCTGTTTGCCGCATTGATTGAGTACATCACACCGTCACCGATCAGCAATGATATTTTCTGTTGTGCTCTTACCGGCGGAATAATCATGGGATGCGGAATAGGTCTTGTTTTCAGAGAGAATGCCACAACAGGAGGTACTGATATAGTCGTCAAGATTGTACAGCGAAAGAAACCTCACATGAAAAGCGGAAATATTTTTGTTATTATTGATTCTTTTATCGTTCTGCTTTCGGGAATCGCGTTCCGTGACATTGATACGGCAATTTACAGCGGTGTTGCGCTTGTGATCAGTATGTTCTCATTCAATTACGTTCTATACGGCGGAATGAAAGCTAAGCTCGTTATTATTATCGACAGTAATGTATCACAACTATCCAAAACCATAACCGAGGCTGCGGGGGTTACTGTTCTGCGTGGGGTAGGCGCATATTCAGGTGAGAATAAAACCGTTATGATATGCGCTGTTGATAAACGAAAATATCCTTCGATACTTGGAATTATCAAGGATTCCTCACCTGAAGCTGTGGTTATAACTGCGCCCGCCGAAGGGTTCAGCCACGGACACTCAGTTGTCTGATGCCGAAACAGATTTTTACCGCACTTTTCATCAGAACAGCGACAGCGCCC
>CAZPPN010000433.1:0-1694 GCA_964588425.1 uncultured Ruminococcus sp.
ATATCGCTCACCCCATTGACAAAATAGAGCAGACATGATATAATTATTTCACCTCGCGCAGAGGGTCTTTTTTTGTGCGCAGACGTTTGGTCATGGCGTCCCGCACTGCCCGGAGCAGAGGGAGGTACATTAACGGGTACGGGTAACATCCCGGCCAAAATTATCAAGGAGGTGCCGATAAATGAGAGTTAAAATCACTCTTGCCTGCAGCGAATGTAAGCAGCGTAACTATGACACAAAGAAGAACAAGAAAAACGACCCCGACAGACTTGAACTCAACAAATACTGCCGCTTCTGCCGCAAGCACACTCTTCACAAAGAGACAAAGTAATTCGGTAAGGAGTATTTGATATGGCTGAAAACGAAAAGAAGAACGAACTCGAAAAAACCGCTGACAAAAAGCCCGCTAAAGCTGAAAAGCAGAAATCGGACAAGCCGTCGGTTTGGAGCAGACTCGCTTCTTGGTTCAGATCAGTAAGATCCGAATCCAAAAAGGTTTCCTGGGCAAGCTTCAAAACAGTTCGCAACAACAGCATCATTGTCATTGTATGCGTTCTTGCCTGCAGCATCGTACTCGGAATTCTCGATTACTTATTCAACAGCGCAATCGTAGGTCTGGGCATGCTCATCTGACGCCTGTTGCAAATTTATAACAGACGGAGGATATTATTGTAATGAGCGATATTAATGAAATGAACGAAGGTCTGCGTTGGTATGTCGCACATACTTACTCAGGCTACGAAAACAAGGTTAAAGCTAATCTTGAAAAGATAGTTGAGAACAGAGGTCTCAGCCATCTTATTACAGATATCAGAATCCCCACGGAGATCGTTGTCGAATCCGACGGGGGCAAAGAACGCGAAGTCGAGAACAAAGTGTTCCCCGCTTACGTTCTGATCAAAATGGTCATGACCGACGAAAGCTGGCACGTTGTCCGCAACATCCGCGGTGTTACCGGATTTGTAGGCCCGGGGTCCAAACCTGTTCCGCTTACAGACGAAGAAGCCGCAGCGATCATCAAGGAAGACATCGAAGTTACATCCGCAGTCACATTCAATATCGGTGACCGCGTGAACATCATCGACGGAGTATTCCGTGGTTACAGCGGAACATTGTCAGAATATAACGAAGCGACCGGCGAGGTTACGGTTATCGTATCCACAGTCGGACGTGACATCCCTGTTAAGCTCGACAAGAAGAACGTAGAGCGTGCAGCGGAATAATCCCAAAAAGGTACGGCGCCGCCTGAAGATGCGTCAATTAAGTGGGAGGGAGATAAATTTTTTCTAAATCTCCCGTCAGAAACCACATATGGAGGATATTTGCTATGGCAAAGAAAATTGTTGGCTATATCAAGCTTCAGCTTCCCGCCGGTAAGGCTACACCCCAGCCGCCTGTAGGTCCTGCGCTTGGTGCATACGGTGTTGCTATTCCTAACTTCACAAAGGAATTCAACGAAAGAACTAAGAACGATATCGGTCTCATCATCCCTGTTGTTATCACAGTTTATGCTGACCGTTCTTTCACATTCATTACAAAGACTCCGCCGGCTCCTGTTCTTATCAAGAAGGCTTGCGGTATCGATACAGCTTCTGCCGCTCCTAACAAGACTAAGGTTGCTACAATCAAGAAGGATCAGGTTCGCCAGATCGCTGAAACAAAGATGAAGGACCTCAACGCAGGCTCCATTGAAG
>CAZPPN010000434.1:0-1186 GCA_964588425.1 uncultured Ruminococcus sp.
AAAACTGTTATTACACATATATGAAAAAGTCGAATGCAGTCACGGCGGAAACCGAAGATTTTCTTGAAGCAATACCGGACAGAGGGACATCTGTTGAAGAAAAGATTATTTCCGTTGATGAAGCTGCCTATATCAGAAAAATACTTCATGAAATTCCCGAACCGTACAAAGAGGTCTTTATGTGGCGTGTATTTGCTGAGATGAATTTTTCTGAGATTGGCTGTATTTTCGGAAAAAGCGAAAACTGGGCTTGTGTCACATATCACAGATCGCGAAAGATGATAATCGAAAGGATGGAGAAAAATGGTAAATGAATGTAAAATTGTAAGAGATCTGCTGCCGCTTGTTGAAGAAAATATCGCAAGCCGTGAAAGCTGTGATTTCGTTCGAGAACACATTTCTTCTTGTGAAGAATGCAAAAATGCAGCGGATGAACTGAAAAGCAATGCGGTTTCAATCGGTGTTGAAGAGGATGAAGTCGGTATGGAAAACAATCTTAAAGTTCTGAAACGGAAATTGAATCTGAAAAAAATGATCACGATTTCGTTGACGGCATTGCTCACGGCGGCTGCGGTAGTATTTCTCGGATATTACCTACTTATCGGAGGACAGCCGGCGTCATCTGATAAGTTTGAGATAATTACCGAATTCCAGTATAACGAAAACGCTTATCTCAATCAGGAATTTGTATTGACAATCAAGCGTAAAGACGGAAAACCTTTATGGATAGAAAGTAAATTATTTACAGCAAA
Source organism: uncultured Ruminococcus sp. (assembly GCA_964588425.1). GTDB lineage: Bacteria > Bacillota > Clostridia > Oscillospirales > CAG-272 > UMGS1696. The sequence goes on from CAZPPN010000434.1 coordinate 753, forward strand.
AGAAAATGATGGCGTTGAAATTACGGTGAAAGAAGTACCTGTTCCGATAATTCCCGAGCCGGACAACTATACCTCAGGTTATTCTTACGGCCTGTCAAACGCGGATGATATACCGTCAGACGATTACGATTTCAAATTTGTAATCAGATTCAGCGACAGAAGCATCATGTATTCCATGCGCGAGGAAGGACTGTTTGAAGTGCAGGAGAATGTTATTGACTATACTGCAAACTGAAAAATCAAAGAGCGGCGTGCTTTTATGCCGTTCTCTTCATTGCAAAGCAGTGTTTTGAGAAAAAAGAAATATTTTTTTCAAAAAATATCAAAAAAATTCGAATTGATACCTCTAAAACGCTTTACTTTTTGAGAGATTTGAGTTATAATATATTGGATGTAATTTACCGTGGATTTCTGCGGGTTCAATTATATTATTT
>CAZPPN010000434.1:1196-1684 GCA_964588425.1 uncultured Ruminococcus sp.
CCGTTTATCATATTTTTATGGAGGATATATACTCATGGCAAGAAAAATGCTTTCCATGGATGGTAATACCGCTGCCGCTCACGCTTCTTATGCGTTTACGGAAGTTGCTGCCATCTACCCGATCACTCCTTCTTCTGTTATGGCTGACGTTACAGACACATGGTCTGCTACCGGTCTGAAGAACATTATGGGTGACACAGTTAAGGTTGTTGAAATGCAGTCTGAAGCAGGTGCTGCCGGTGCCGTTCACGGTTCTCTCGCAGCTGGTGCTCTCACGACTACATACACAGCATCTCAGGGTCTTCTTCTTATGATCCCGAACATGTACAAGATCGCAGGTGAACTTCTTCCCTGTGTAATTCATGTATCTGCTCGTTGTGTTGCATCTCACGCTCTTAACATTTTCGGTGACCATTCCGACGTTTATGCATGTCGTCAGACAGGTTTTGCTATGCTCGCTGAGTCCAATCCTCAGGAAGTTATGGACC
>CAZPPN010000435.1:0-1670 GCA_964588425.1 uncultured Ruminococcus sp.
GATTCACCGATTCATCGTCCGCGTTTGACACACTCTGCCGCTGGTGGAATGCTCAGCTTGACGGAAGTGATGTAAAGCTCTACGTTTCACACGCATCATACAGATACGAGGACGGTGAGTGGGATTCGCCCTCAGGGCAGCTTTCCGAGCAGATCTCGTTCGCACGGAGCGAAAAATCATACCGCGGAAGTATTTTCTACGGCTATGACGAAATCAAGCGCAACATTAACGGCGCCGCTGACGAAGTGAAAAAATCGTTCGAAAAGGAGATCATCTACTCCGACATTCAGTCAAACGGTATGCCGGTCTCGATCGCTTCCCCTGCCGACGGATCAACAACGACAGAGGAAACAACGTACATAATCGGTTCGTCCGATCCGTACTATGTGCTCACGATGAACGGTGAGAAAATCAGCCGTACAAAGAGCGGATATTTCAACGTGTATGTCGATCTCAAGCTCGGCGAGAACAAGTTTGTCTTTGAGCAGAACGGCGAGGTTTATGTCTACACGGTAACACGGCTCTCCCAGTCACTTACCGGAAATACATCTTCGCCGTCTCCGATCATTCTTGATTCATATGCCGTCACCCAGCCGTATCCGTCAAGCAATACAGTATCATCCGAGGATCAGTTATGGGTTTCATGCGTTGCGCCTTACGGAAGTCAGGTTCGCGCATCTGTCGCCGGAATTGAGACAAGCCTTCAGGTAACTGAAAGACCGTCGGTCACATGGTCGGCTTACGGCTATGTCGGCGCAGTATACGGCGGATATATAAATCTTCCTTCAGCGGCTGAGGGTGAAATCCTCGACTGCGGTCAGATAACATTCAGCGCATTCCACAGCGCAGGTTCGGCATCGGCAGTCGGAGCAAATGTCAGACGTCTCGGCGATGGCGCAATGATTTGTGTACAGGCAACTGAAGACTATACTCATCTGAAAATATCTCACAGCAGTCTTTACTACAACGATTACACCGTTCAGTCCGCAGGTATGACAGACTATGCCGTGGAGCTGGCTGACAATTTCTACAAGCTGAGAATGGGCGGATACATTGCCGCAGACAAAGTACAGGAAATATCATCAAGTGAAAATCTGCCTCAGAAAATCGGTACGATAACCTCGGCAAGTGTGAAAAACTCGGGGAGTTCTACCGATTTTATCATAAAAACGGACAGCAAACCGCCGTACAACGGATGCATTGAGGAAGACGGACGTTTTGTCGTGACTTTTTACAGCATTGATGCCGAATCCGCACCCGAATGTCAGATATCGGACAACCCGATGGTGAAATCATGCGAAGTAATCCGCCTCGGGGACAAGGTCAGATACGCATTTGAGCTGTATGCTGTCGAGAATTTCTACGGCTTCGATCTCGAATACAGGGACGACGGCACAACTGCGGTGACGCTGATCAATCCCGTGAAGCTGCCGCTCGATTCCGACAAGCCTCTTTCCGGAGTTGACATAATCCTTGATGCAGGTCACGGCGGATGGGACAACGGTGCGGCAGGTGCGTACAAATCCGACAGCGGAACGATGCACGAGAAGGATATGAACCTTGCGATAACCCTGCTCGCGGCGGAAAAGCTGAAAGAGCTGGGTGCTGAGATCACGCTCACAAGAGACGAGGATGAGACTTTCGATCTCTACGGACGCATGGATTTTCTC
>CAZPPN010000436.1:0-1645 GCA_964588425.1 uncultured Ruminococcus sp.
TTGTCCGTTGCAATAATCTTACCGCCCTCATCAAAGAATTTCTTTGCTATTCTAAGAGTTTTCAGACTGATTATTGACATTGACGGAAGCACAAGTATCTTGAACTTCATTACATTCTTTTCATTGTTGAGATAAAGAACGCCGTCCTCAGCGAATGATTTTTCCGTAATTGCCGCCGGATGTACGAATGTACTGTCAATACCGACATAATTCAGAAAATCGTTCATCAGCTCCATGTAGTCTGCATTTTCGATCAGGGACGGATATTCGAAACCGCTTTGTTCCGATTCATACAGATAATCAAATGAATGCAGAGAGTTGATAGGATATACGATCGCCACTTCGCTGACATGCTCACCGCCGCGAAGTACAGATTGCACACGGGTGACGAAAGAAGCGAACTCGGAAAGGTCATCGCCTCTCGAGAAAATTGATCCCCAATGCGTTGTTTCGCCATCTTCATTCTTATTGCTGTCTTTCTTATTGTTATCCTTGAGTTTAATATTATCTTTTGCTCTGTCCTCGCCGAGATGAGCAAACGTCATGTTGATGCCTCTTACAAACGCATTCATCGCTTCACGGTAGATGACATCCTTGGACAGTACCTGGTAGTAGTTGAACAAATCCGCAGATACCGTATTTCCACCGAATACATCCGCCGCGCCTGCCGCTACTTTGATTGCGTTCAGACCGTAAAGATAACCGAAAGGCATTGCAAGACCGGGTGCTGAGGCATATTTGTGGATCATCTGTCCGTCGCCGAAAAGCCATGAACAAGCGGTTGCTTTGCTCTCTGCCGGGAATCCTGTACAGAATATATCTCTCGCACGGCAGAAATCAGCCGCAGCTTTAAGGTACCCGTCCGTCATCATTTTGGATCGGCACTTCATGAGCATACATTTATATCTCTTAGAATAACCGGAAAAATCACGAAACATAAGCGGATAATAAGGCGCGGGACTGAAACCGTAGATTTCTTCAAAGGTTTTATTGAACTCCTTGTGCCACATACGTCTGTTTTTTCCGCCATAGACGATATTCTTATAGATAAACAAATCAACGGGTGTATTTTCATCTGATACATCCTTGAGCTTGTCAATCAATGAACCGAAAGTTTTTCTGATATATTCGGCGCACACATCATAGTCAAGGAAGTTTATATAACTTGAACCGCTGTCGGGAATGCAGATATATTCCTCAACAGTCCAGTTTCCCGAGGGAACGGTCCAGACAAGCATCCCGTCTTTAATATTGTCACGAAGGTCAATGATTCTGAGATCATCGCTTACGGCAACAAGAGACATAAGAACACCGCCGTCCTTGAGTTTTCTGTTGATGTTTTGGTTCTCGGTGCATTCGTATTCATATCTCTTGAGTATCGAACAGATCGCTTCATTTTCATCCGGAAGATTCGCAAGATATTCACGCATGATGTATGTATCATCGAGATATCCGTATCTAAGTGAATTTGCGGCAGCTTCCTTTTTTATATTACGGCACACATCGTAATATTCGCTTGTCAGCGGTGTTATGCCGTAATTCTTACCGGAATACGGAATTATACCGCCGAAGCCTGATTTTTTATACCCCGATACGAGACGTGCGGCAGCAGCGGGTGAATCGAGATCATTTTCGGTTGTAATGG
>CAZPPN010000437.1:0-1622 GCA_964588425.1 uncultured Ruminococcus sp.
CCAGCGAGGGAATCATCGTCATGGCGGCAACAAACCGTCCCGACATTCTCGACCCCGCGCTCCTCAGACCCGGACGTTTCGACAGACAGGTTACAATGAATCCCCCGGATGTAAAGGGCCGCGAGGATATCCTCAAAGTACACAGCAGAAACAAACCGTTTGAAGCTGATGTGGATCTCTCCGTCATCGCCAAAACAACGGTCGGATTCACAGGCGCTGAACTTGCGAACCTGCTCAACGAAGCCGCACTTCTCGCCGCACGCAAAGGCAAGCACCTCATCGGTATGATCGATCTCGAAGAGGCTATGATTAAAGTAATCGTCGGTCCCGCAAAGAAATCGAGAGTTATCAGCGAAGCCGAAAAGAAGCTCACAGCTTACCACGAAGCAGGCCACGCAATCACCACATGGGTACGCCAGCCCGACGATCCCGTTCATCAGATTTCGATCATCCCGAGCGGCCGTGCAGGCGGATATACACTTTCCTTCCCCAAGGAAGACAAATCCTATATGTCGCGCGGCATGATGGAATCCGAAATTGTGACTCTCCTCGGCGGACGTGTGGCTGAAGCGCTGATCCTCGGCGACATCTCCACAGGCGCGTCAAACGATATCCAGAGAGCGTCCTCAATCGCGAGAAATATGGTCACCAAGTACGGTATGTCCGACAAGCTCGGTCCGATCCTCTACGGCAGCGAATCCTCGAGCGATGAAGTATTCCTCGGACGCGACTTCAACCAGACAAAGAACTACTCCGAAGAAACAGCTTCCATTATCGACAGCGAAGTTAAGGCAATCGTCACACGCGCTTACGATGACGCGAAGAAGATCCTCGAAGACAACATCGACCGTCTGCACTTTGTTGCGGCTTACCTCATGAAGAATGAGATCATGGAAGAAGAACAGTTCGTCCGTGCTATGAGTGAGCCCGGTGTCACTATCGACGATCTTGAAGAAATGGTTGCGGAAAAGAAACGCCGCAGTCAGGAAGAAAACGAAGCGCGCGCCCGTCACCTCGCAGAGCTTGAACGTCAGCGTGAAGAAGAAAGAGCAAGAGAAGCAGCCCGTGAGAACAAAAAGAACGATCAGAACGGCTATTCTCCCATGACTTCCGACCTCCCCCCGATGAAAAATGACGATGACAGCAATGACAGCCGCGACTCCAAATAATGCATAATCAAACAGCACCGCAGGTTTAATATATCTGCGGTGTTTGTATTTATATCGTCTAAGCAAATCGAAAAAAACAAAAATTTTCTGCTGCTGTGAACCTTTCGGCGTCCATATCCGTCTATATAAGTGAAACCGGTTTCAAGAGCACATACAGCAAAGGAGGTGATGATGTGGACGAATTTGAAAAGCTGTTGGAAAGAGAACGAGCCGCTGTGGAACGATTCGTAAAATTCCGCATGAGTTCCCTGCCGGATGCCGACGATGTACTGCAGGAAGTATTCATTACTGCATATCAGAAGTTTCCTCAGCTTAAAAACAAGGACTCATTCAAGGCATGGCTCATCAGCATCGCAAAAAACAAATGCAATGACTATTTCCGCAAAACTGCCGCGCAGTATGAGATTCCGATTGATTTGCTGACGGAAAAGGCATCGTCACACGCAAAGTACG
>CAZPPN010000438.1:0-1615 GCA_964588425.1 uncultured Ruminococcus sp.
AAGACTATGGGAGAAAAGTATACTGAAATTACAGGAGACGTATACGACACAGTTCGTGAGGGCAAGTGGACATATGATACTGTAAAGACCATCGCAGCACAGGTTTACGAAGATAAAAACGGCGACGGAAAAAAGGATACTGAAGATTTCTTCGGCTTTGCATCCGACCGTCTCTCCAACGCAAATGCTTTCCTTTGGGCGTTCGGCGGTAAGATTTTTAACAGGAACAGTGAGGGTGTTCTTGAAGATGTCTACTACACAGACCGTACAGTAGAAATTTTTGAAGCATTAGCTGATCTGCTCGTCAATTCTGAAGGCGTATATTCGACAAGAACAGATCACGGCGCAGGATTTACTTTGTTCCAGAAATTCGGATCACTTTTCGCTGTCGGAACAATCGGTTCGGCAAGAAGCTTAGGAGATTTTGATGACGAATTTGGTATCGTTCCCATGCCCAAGCTGAACGAAGATCAGGAAGAATACTATACAATGGCAGACGGATCTCACCCCGGAATCTCGCTTCCCAAAACACTTGAGGAAACAGAGTTTGCAAGCATTATCATCGAAGCGATCTCTGCAGAGAACTATAAAACAGTCATGCCCGAATACCTCGATGTTTGTCTTAAAACAAGATATGCAGATTCTCCCGACGACGCTGAGATGATCGACCCCGCTGTTTCATCATGCGTATTCGATTTCGGTTATATCTACGATAACTGGGATGGCTATTCATTCTTCCCCCAGACTCACCTTGCTAACAAGAAACCGATCACATCTCTCTACGAATCCAGCAAAAAAGCTGCACAAAATCACTATAAGAAAGTATTCGAAGCGTTCGATTACGAATACGATTATTAATCTGTTACGAAACAGGCGTATCAAATCGGTACGTCTGTTTTTTCGCAGATACCGTCACGACAGATAACTTGACATATTACATAAACTGGTATATAATATTTATCATAACAGGAAAGGATGATGAGGAATGAAACAAAGAATTACCGCCAATTCAATAAAGTCAGCTTTCACAGGCGAATCCGTGATCTGCAGAACAATAGCCGCATGGTGTATGTTCGCTGCGCTGAATCTTCTGCGAATCGGCAGCTTTACTGATCTGTCATATGCTCAGAACACATCGCTTGTTCTTATGGCGGCACTTACATCAGGCTGTTTCGTTCTTTTCAGCTTCGCAAAAATAGCATTCAGCCAATACGAAACTGACTCGTGGTTTCTCATAATATCATCATCCGTATGCGTTGTCCGCTGGCTTCTGACATATAACGATTCGGAAAATAAAATTCTGTTTACCCTTGCCGTGGCATCAGCATTCTGCCTGTTCGTTTTGTATTTTCTGAAGAAGAACACGCCGCTCATAGAAGAATGGAATCCTGGCAGAAAAACAAAGCTGACTTTCAATATTCTCATCGGACTTGTCTGCTTTTCAGTAATAGCGATCATAACCGGTCTGAGATATCTCACGTTTTCTTCACCGAACTTCGATTTCGGACTGTTCGCGAATATGTTCCACAATATGAAAGAAACAGGTCTGCCTCTTGTGTCGTCGGAACGCGATGTTGTGATGTCGCATTTCGCAGTGCATATCTCTCCTGTATTC
>CAZPPN010000439.1:0-1614 GCA_964588425.1 uncultured Ruminococcus sp.
CGTGAAAACGCTTCAGACATCCGGCTCGGAAGGGAGAGGAACAAAGACTTTACATACCGATTCGCACCATCCATCGGCTCTCTGAAATGCTGTTATCTTTCACCATTCTTCGTCATCGCTGTTATTGGCACATATTTTAGCACAGTAAAGCGGTGGTGTCAAGTGTTTTTCGAAAATTTATTTATTTTTATGTTATTTGCACACAACTTATGGATTTTTTGTTTTATTATTTTGTAGTTTTTTATATGTAAAAAATACAGTTCTGATGACTATTTCGGTATTTTTCAAAGATACTATTGATTTTTCAATAAATATGTGTTAAAATTAGTTATTATTAATATTTATTCACCCAAAGAAGGAAAAAACCATGAGTATGAATTTTGAGAGAAAGCTCCCCGTTCCCCAGGAAGTCAAGGAGCAATACCCCCTGTCTGAGGATCTGCAGAAACTCGTTTCGACAAGAGCTGCTGAAATCCGCGATATTTTCACCGGAGCATCGGACAAGCTCCTGCTTATCATCGGTCCCTGCTCTGCCGACAATGAAGACAGCGTAATTGATTACATCAGCCGTCTGCGCAACGTACAGGATAAGGTTGCTGATAAAATATACATTATTCCCCGTATATACACAAACAAGCCGAGAACCACAGGCGACGGATACAAGGGTATGCTCCATCAGCCGAATCCGAACGAAAAGCCCGATATGTACAAGGGTATCGTTGCAATCCGTGAACTGCATATGCGTGCGCTCAAGGAAACCGGATTCTCCTGCGCGGACGAAATGCTCTACCCCGAAAACTACCGTTATCTGAGCGACATTCTTGCATATGTTGCAATCGGCGCGCGTTCCGTTGAGAATCAGCAGCACCGTCTCACATCAAGCGGTCTTGATATTCCTGTCGGTATGAAGAACCCCACATCGGGTGACATCTCCGTTATGATGAACGCAATCACAGCGGCGCAGCACAAGCATACATTCATCTACCGCGGATGGGAAGTTCACTCCGACGGCAACCCCATTGCTCACGCTATTCTCCGTGGATATGTCAACAAGCACGGTCAGCCTATCCCGAACTATCACTACGAGGATCTCGTTCATCTTGCGGAAATCTACAACAACAGCGGTCTCTCCAACCCTGCCCTTATCGTTGATACAAACCACTCCAACTCCGGCAAGCAGTATCTCCAGCAGATTCGTATTGCCAAGGAAGTTCTCCATAGCTGCCGCCATGATGCGGATGTAAAAAAGCTGGTCAAGGGCTTCATGATCGAGAGTTACATCGAAGACGGCGCACAGAAGATCGGTGAATGCATCTACGGCAAGTCCATCACTGACCCCTGTCTCGGCTGGGAAAAGACCGAACGTCTGATTTACGATATTGCCGATCTGCTGTAAATTTTTCGAACAATATGACAAAAAAACGGATATGCGCCTGATTTCCAAGTGCACATCCGTTTTTTCGTATATTTTTTGCTCCGGCGGGTGACAAAACTCCATCGCTTTCCTGATCAGTTACGCAAAAAAATCCTCACAGACTATGATCTGCAAGGATTTTTTAATCTGAGTGACTGGACTTGAACCAGCGGCCTCTACCACCCCAAGGTAGCGCGCTC
>CAZPPN010000440.1:0-1611 GCA_964588425.1 uncultured Ruminococcus sp.
TAATGACAACGCCTGAAACAATCTATAAGATGATGGTGATCGACACCAGCGAGATCGAAGTCCCCCGTGAGAAATATCAGCGAGACTTCAACGATCCGAGAACAAAGCGAATCGTAAAGGACTTTGACGAGCGAATCGCCAACGAACCGAAGCTCAGCTTCCGCGATAACAAATACTATGTGTTCGACGGACAACACACCATCGCCGCACGAAAGCTGTTAAACGGCGGTCACGATCTTCCCGTTCTCTGCAAGGTGTACTTCGGTATGACTGCAGAGGAAGAAGCACTTCTCTTTGCCAAACAGACAGGTGAATCTGCTCCGGTTACAGCAGGGGCAAGAATCCGTGCCGAGATCTTCGGTAAGGATGAAATCGCCGTAGCATTTCTGAAAGCCAATGAATCCATCGGTCTGTCGCTCGATTACGATCATGAGCGTGGAGAAAATCGAATCGGCTGTATCAAGACAGCTCTTGACGCATACCGCAGGCTGGGCGAGGAACGGTACAAGGAAGCAATGAGAATCCTTGCCGCTGCATGGGATGGTGCGCCCGATTCCTTCCGTTCGGAAAATGTGATCGCCATTACCCGATTCATCCACATCTACCATGATAAGTACAATCCCAGCCGCCTGATCGAACAGCTCGGTCAGGTAGACCCGCTGACCATTCCGCGCAGAGGTCATGCCGCGGGGACAAAATTCGCAGGCTACAAGAAATATCTCTATCAGGTATATAAAATTTATAACGGAAGCGACAAACGAAATGCGCTTCCTCTGAAATTCTGAATCAATTACCGAAAGCGGCTCCGAGCAATCGAAGCCGCTTTTTACATATCCAATTTTATGGAGGAAACATAAGCACATGAATGAAAAATGGACATATCGCAGGGGTGACATTTACCTCGCAAATCTCGACCCGTATATCGGTTCTGAACAGGGCGGTACAAGACCCGTTCTTGTACTGCAGAACAATGCAGGCAATTACTACTGTCCCACATTGATCGTAGCACCGCTGACTTCTCGATTCTATAAAAAGACCGATCTTCCTACCCACTGCATTCTTGAAAATGTGGAGTGCCTTGCAGAATCATCCATCGTTCTCCTTGAACAGATCAAAACCATCGACAAGCAGAGAATCAAAAAGTACATGGGCAAGATCAGCCGCAAGCAGATGAACGCTGTAGATGATGCTATTGAAATCAGTCTCGGACTTCGCATTCCCGAAGATACCGAAGCACCGTAAGGAGGACATCAGCATGGGTAAAAGAGATAAATACAATTCTCTCGGGTATCTCGATATGACCGCTTATCTTGCCATCCGCAAGATCGAACGGGAGGAAGCGATAAAGCGCAAAAGAGAGGATAAAAACAAACGCAAAAAGGACAAGCGTAGGAAATAATCGTCTGACATGACAAAGCTCTGATTTGCATAAAGATGATACAGACTCGATAAGGGAGGGACTGTATGCAGGAAAACTTATATAATCAAATGAAGAATATTGATCTGAATACCGTTGATCGGGATGCGCTGGTGGACATCCGCGATGTAAAGGTAGATACGGCACTTCCCAAACGGGAACGTGCCCTTGATTTTATCCGCCAGATCGGAAAT
>CAZPPN010000441.1:0-1600 GCA_964588425.1 uncultured Ruminococcus sp.
CATACGTAATTCGTGATAATTCCTGAGTAAGAGGGTGTGTTCATAAATTGATCTCCATTTTTTTAATAAGTATACCGAAAAATACATGTTTTGTCAATTACCGCAGATTTTTTCCTTTTTTCTTGTGTAAAAAAAGTGGAAAATTTGTCGGAAATATGATATAATAATACTTAATACGGAAAGGAGATGTCAAATGGAACGTCTTTTCAAACTCCGCGAACGCGGTACTACTGTCAAAACAGAATTTATCGCAGGTATGACCACCTTTTTCGCAATGGTTTACATATTGATGGTGAACGCCAATATGTTTGCAGATCCGTTCGGCGACGCATCAAATCCTCTCGGGGTGTCATACGGCGCAATTTATATAGCAACAGCGATCTCGGCTGTCGTGGGTACTGTTCTTGCAGGTCTGCTGTCAAATCTCCCTCTGGCACAGGCAAGCGGAATGGGACTTAACGCATTCTTTGTCTACACCGTGTGCATCGGTTTCGGTCTGTCCTATGCCAACGCGCTGGTTCTTATCCTGCTCGAGGGTATGGTTTTCATTCTGCTCACCGTAACCGGACTGCGCAAAAAGATATTTGATTCACTTCCCGATGCGGTAAGAGCGGCAATTCCGTCGGGACTCGGTCTGTTCATCACACTTCTCGGACTTCAGAACGCAGGTATCGTTGTACCGGATCCGTCCACCGCGGTTGATCTCGCATCGTTCAATCTTCTTCAGCAGGACTGGGGAGACATCATGCCGATGGTTGTTACAATCTGCACATTCCTTGCAATTGTCGTTATGAGTCACAGAAATATCCGCGGCTCGGTGTTTATCGGAATTATCGGCGGTATGGCGATGTACTATCTGCTCGGATTTACCGTTGACGGTTTTTATGACGCAATTTCGCTCAACTTTATCAGTCCCTCGGAAGCATTCGGCGAATTTACATCTCAGTCTCTTTTCATGCTGTTCAAGGAAGGTTTTGATTTCTCGGCATACAGAGCTGCAAATGGAAGCGCAAACCTTGTTCTTACAATAATAACAACCGCGCTTGCTTTCTGTATGGTCGATATGTTTGATACGCTCGGCACTCTTTATGCTGCGTGTGAACGTGCAAATCTTCTTGATGAACACGGTGAGCCTCTCAACATGAATAAGGCAATGCTTTCCGACGCGATCGCTACTTCAATCGGCTCGATCTGCGGAACATCCACCGTTACCACATTCAGCGAAGTAAACGCAGGAATCGCGGCAGGCGGACGGACAGGCTTGACATCGGTTTTCTGCGGCGGATTCTTCTTCCTCGCGATGTTTTTAAGTCCGATCGCACAGCTTATTCCCGGATGTGCAACCGCTGCTGCGCTTGTATATGTAGGACTTCTGATGATGGCATCCATACGCAATATCGACTGGAATGACTTCAAGGTATCAGTTCCCGCATTCCTTACTCTCACGGTTATGCCGTTTACTTACAATATTTCCTACGGTATCGCGTTCGGTATTATCTCGTATGTTGTGATAAGCGTTTTCAGCGGTGATTTAAAGAAAATCAAAAAAGGCTCATGGGTAATCACATTCATGTTTATCGCAATGCTTCTTCTGACACAA
>CAZPPN010000442.1:0-1594 GCA_964588425.1 uncultured Ruminococcus sp.
ATCTACTTCCACTTGGACATTAGATATAGAAACTACAGGGCGCACACCAATCTCGAGACGAGAAAGAAAGATAACGACCGACTCCGTGCCGAACTTGAAGCCGCTGCCGCAAAATGCAGATCGGACGCCGGGATTCTCGCGGAATCTGAGGACAGGCAGAAGAGATACTCATCCGTGCTCACATCCGAGAACGAAGCACTCGCGAAAGAGATGCTGCGCTCCGCTGAACTGGGGGCTGTGATACGTGAGAAGAGCGCGAGACTCGGTGCACTTGCCGCAAAACTGCCGCTGTCGGGACTGGCTGAGCTGGAGAGCGCGATTGCGGAAAACGAGCGTGAAGCCGAGCGGATCGAAAAAGCGGCTGAGACTGCGGAAAAGAAAAAATCCGTCGCTATGCTTGAGTGTGAATCGTGCCGCGCATCTGTCAGAACCTTGTCCGAACAACTCGGAGAGAGCAGCGCCGACAGGTACGGTGAATACTTAGCGCTTGCCACCGATCTGGAGGAAAAACTGGAAGAAATATCCGAAACCATTGTCAGGGAAAACGCAGAGACCGAACGAAGCCGCACAGCCGCCAAGGTTATCGGTGATACGGTAACATCGCTTGCGGAATCTGAGGAAAGAATGCGTATTCTCGGCGCGATATCGGATACGGCAAACGGTACGGTCAGAGGCAAAGAAAAAATCATGCTTGAGACTTTCTGGCAGATGCGCCTGTTCGAGAGGATCATACGCCGCGCAAATGTCCGACTGATGAAGATGAGTGACGGCCGGTATGAACTCGTAAGACGTAAAACGGCTGAAAATCAGAAAGAAAAGAGCGGACTGGAGCTTGACATAATCGACCATTGGAACGGACGGAGCAGAAACGTGCGTACTCTCTCAGGCGGCGAATCGTTTGCGGCATCCCTTGCACTTGCGCTTGCTCTGTCGGATGAGACCGAAGCGGAAGCCGGGGGAGTGCGGATTGATGCTATGTTTATCGACGAAGGCTTCGGCTCGCTTGATGAAGAATCGCTCGATATGGCGCTGTCCGTGCTGAGATCCCAGTCGGTAAACGGCAGATCGGTAGGAATCATTTCCCATGTCGCCGGACTGAGAGAAAAGATCGAGCATCAGATCATCATCACGAAAACCTCGGGCGAGAGCAGGATCAAATGTGTGTGAATCGTGGTATTGCCTTATACAAAAACTGCCAAAACATTGACATTCACCCTCTGCTGTGATAAAATTGTACATGAAATAATATGTGATTTTTTGATTACATATCAGAAAGAAGGTATTTATACTGAAAACCACTCAGACAAAGGGATCGTTCCTGCAGGGCGCGTTCATTCTGACGATCTCGACCGCATTTGTTAAGCTCGCGGGATTTTTGTTCACCATTCCGATCGCCAATCTTCTCGGCGGCGAGGGCATGGGCTATTTCTATTCCGCTTACGATATCTACAATATGCTCGCCGTTCTTGCTTCTGCCGGACTTCCCGTAGCTGTATCGAGAATGGTCAGCGAAACACTCGTTTCAAATAGCACCGACGAAGCCGAGCAGATTTATAAAGTCTCTGTCCGTATTTTCACCGTGATCGGTGCTGTT
>CAZPPN010000443.1:0-1593 GCA_964588425.1 uncultured Ruminococcus sp.
ACGCTTCGTTGACCGGTATGGTATAAATCTGTTCCATAAATTACAGCTCCAATCCAATGGAATGTTGATAATTTTAGTCTGCGATATAACGCTCGTAGTAGAATAAATACTGCTGAGCGATGCCGGCGGATCTGCCGAGCTTGGTGTGATCGAATCCGTCGGGGAAGTGCCTCTCGAGGGATCGCTTCATCCAGACGTCGATCGGGAACGCTTCTGTTTTGCCGAATCCGAAAAGCAGCGCGCATGAGCTTACTTTCGGGCCGACGCCTTTGATTTTACACAGCTCTTCGGTGCATCGGTCGTAGTCGGGGCAGGACTGAACAAATCCGAGATCCACTTCCCCTGAGAGCACCTTTTTCGCTGCGTCGTGTATGTATCCTGCGCGGAATCCGGTTTTGAGCGCGAATATTGCGTCCTCTCCGGCGTTGTACAATGCTTCCGGAGTTGGGAATGCGCCGTCTTCACCGAAGTTGTCGCACAGAGCGCTGATGATCTTTTTGATTCGCGGAATGTTGTTGTTCTGCGAGACGATAAACGAGATCAGGCACTCGAACGGATCCTGACGGAGAATTCTGATTCCGCTTCCGCATTCGACTGCACGCGACATGATTCCGCGGTCACGTTCGTTCGGCATGGCGTCGAGGATCATTCTGTCGATCTCGCCGTAATCTTCGTCAAGCGCGAGATAGCGTTTCCAGATCGAGTCATATTCGTCTGCGGATGCACCGATGATCGTCAGCTCATTGCCGTTTTGAATAAACTCTACTTTCCTGCCGAATGCGATTCCGCCGAAACGGTTTTCATCTTCGCCGATCGGATCAAATCGGAATGCCTGTCCGCAGTCGAACGTCTTTTTTACGGAAAAACTGCCGCTGAGCGCAATTGTTGCGGAGTTTGAATCTGATCTGATAATTTCCATTTTATTTTGTTGCACCTACATAGGGCCAGTATGCTTTGAGATAGTCTACACCGGACCAGACGGTCATTACTGTCATGAGCGCTGTGGTGATGTAGGAGAAGATGTAGTATTCATTGCAGATTGCGATCGGGATGAGCGGCTCGAGAAGGATTACTACGATGCAGATCATCTGGGTTGTGGTCTTTACTTTGCCGAGCCATGCAGCAGCGATGACAAGACCGGCTTTGTTAGCGGCGATCATGCGGATGGAAGTGACGGCGAATTCGCGGAAAATGACGATCGCAGTCGCCCATACGAAAACGGGACGGAGATAGTCGAATTTGACAAGGATGCCGAGCATAGCCGCGATAACGAGGAATTTGTCGGCGAGGGGGTCCATGAATTTGCCGAAATCGGTGATGAGATTGTACTTGCGCGCGATTTTTCCGTCAACCATGTCGGTGAGCGCGGTGAGACCGAAAACGACTGCGGAAAGGATGCGGAGCGCAGTGTCGGAGATGGGGAGCGGTATGCAGAGGAGAACGAGGAATACGGGAACCATCAGCATACGGAAAACTGTGAGTTTGTTTGGTAAGTTCATGATGAATCTCCTTAGTAAAAATTTATGCCGAACTCTGTACACTGTCACGCGAAGCGTGCCATGAAAGTTTTGATCCAACTTTTTCAAAAGTTGG
>CAZPPN010000444.1:0-1592 GCA_964588425.1 uncultured Ruminococcus sp.
GAACGGACAGCATCCGTAGAAACGCGAGAAAATGAAGTTTTCTGTAAGGATAGCCGTGAACATTATCATTAAAATATTTTCCATTATGCGTCAGCCGTCCTTTCTTCATTATTATCACTGTTTTCAGTAATCTCAGTATCGTTCACGGGGATACCTGCCGTTTTTTCTGTGTATGTTCTTTTGCGGACGATCTTGCCGGTTTCGGGGTCTTTCATGAGTGTTTCATGATAACCGGATTCGATAGCGTCGGCTTCGAGAGATTTCTTTCTCGCACGGTCAGCGAAATATGCCTGGAGCTTCTGTACAAGCGCGATGATGCATCCGAGTGTGAGGAACGCACCTGTCGGCATGAGGAATATGGAAGCCGGTGAGAACCAATCTCCGAAGACCTTGATACCGCCTGTTCCGTCGGACGATGCGAAGAGCATACCGGATCCGAGAAGCTCACGCACAGCGGAGATACAGACGAGAGCAAGCATGAAGCCGATACCTGTCGCGATACCGTCGAGGAAAGATTCGATCGGGCCGTTCTTTGATGCAAATGCTTCGGCACGCGCAAGAATGATACAGTTTACAACGATCAGCGGGATAAACAGACCGAGAGACGCATCAATCGCCGGGAAGAATGCCTTTACAAGGAGTTCAACCATTGTAACAAATCCGGAGATAATAACAATGTATGCGGCGATTCTTATCTGTTTTGGTATGATCTTGCGGAGAAGGGAGATAAACAGGTTCGAGAAAGCCAGTACCACGATTACCGCAAATCCCATACCGAACGCATTTGACAGAGATGTTGTCGTAGCAAGTGTCGGACACATACCGAGGAGCTGAACGAATATTGGATTGTTTGTGATAATTCCTTCTTTGAAGATATCACGTATGGATTTTTTCATATTTCAGCACCTCCTCTATTAACCCAGACCGCTGCCGGGAACTCTTCCTGTACTCGGATTTCTGGAAGAAGTTTCAGTCTCATCTTTATCGGATGTCTCTGTTTCTTCCTCTTCATGTTCGGTTTCCGGTTCAGTCTCAGGTTCAGTTTCGGGTTCGGTCTCAGGCTCGGTTTCTTCGGGAATAGGATCGTTCTTGTCGAGTGTTTCCGATCCGTCATCAGAATCCGTTTCATCAGAATAATCCGGCTCAGTCTCATCTGCTGTTTCTTCCGGAATGGGATCGTTCTTATCCAGAGTTTCCGAATCGGGCTCTGTTTCAGCTTCTGTTTCCGGCTCCGTCTCGGGCTGAGTTTCGGGCTCGGTTTCCGGCTGAGTTTCGGGTTCGGTCTCAGGCTCGGTCTCGGGCACAGTCTCCGGTTCGGTTTCCGGCTCGGTCTCAGGTTCCGGCTCAGGCTCGGTTTCTTCCGGAGGTGCCGGCGGTATGTACGGTTCGATTACCATCGGCGGCTCAGTCACAGCTTCGGTCTCGGGTACCACTACCGGTGCCGCAGTTTCAGGCTGGCTCGGAGGATCGGTCTCGGGCACAGTCTCCGGTTCGGTTTCGACAATTATCGGTTCAGTATCGGATTCAACGGGAACTGTTTCGGGGATATCGCCCTCTTCGCCTGCTTCACCGATGTCAATCTCATCGTCACC
>CAZPPN010000445.1:0-1590 GCA_964588425.1 uncultured Ruminococcus sp.
GCTTGAGGAAATGATGAAAGCTGCCATGAACGGCGAGAGCTTCAACGCCGAGAGCGAATCGTGGGATTATGACGAAATCATCGGTCACGAATTCGCGCTCGTTCTTCCGTTTGAGATGTATCACTCATCGTCCGACGGCTGGGAATACAGCGGAGACGATCCCGTATTCATGACAAACGCCGTAAAAGAAGCCGAAAAGATCAGAATCTCCGCGATCATCAAGCCCGACCCGGAAGCTGTTGCCACATCAATCACCGGTGCGATCGGATATCTGCCGTCACTGAGCGAGCACATCAGACGGATCACCGAACAGAGCATGATCGTTCAGGCACAGCTTGCTGATCCGACGGTGGATGTGCTCAGCGGACTCGAGTTTGAGACTGAAGACAACACCCCCGACCGTCTCACGGCTGAAGAAAAAGCAGAATTCATCCGCGGTGCCATCGCCGACATGACCAACGCAGACCGCGCGGCGGCTTACACGAAGGTTCTCTCGACGATCTCGGACGAAGAAGCGGCAGAGACAGCACAGGCACAGATCTCCGCAATGCCCGAAGATATGCTGAACGCATCGGTAATGCAGGCACTCACCGCACAGTCGGGAATGGACGAGGCTGCGATTGCGGGATATGTACAGTCGATGTCGGAAGAAGAATACAACGCTCTTGTGCTTCAGATGTTCACGGAGCAGGTGAGGGCGGCATATGCGGCTGAGGTTGAGAAAAATCTCGGAACGATGACGACCGACGAGCTTGCATCCCTCCTCGACTCGACTCTTGCCGAGATGAGTGACGAAGATGTGGCGGCGAAGTTCATCGAATACCTCCCGCAGACCACATCCGACATGACATACGAAGAAGTCCTCGAAACACTCGGCTACGCTGACCGTGACGATCCGACATTCGTGAAGATCTATGCGGATTCGTTTGACAAAAAGGACGAGATCTCGCGGATCATCACGGAATACAACAAAAAATGCACCGACGAGGGAAGAGAAGAGGATGTCATCAACTACACGGACTATGTTGCGCTGATGATGTCATCCGTATCGACGATCATTGACGTAATCTCGTACATTCTCATCGCGTTCGTGTCGATTTCGCTGATCGTATCGTCAATCATGATCGGAATCATCACGTACATCTCGGTACTCGAGAGAACGAAAGAGATCGGCATACTTCGCGCAGTCGGAGCATCGAAGAAGGACATCTCCCGTGTATTCAACGCGGAGACGTTCATCATCGGACTCACATCAGGCACGCTCGGCATAGTGGTGACACTCCTGCTGTGCATCCCTGCTAACGTGATCATCAAGCATCTGACGGATGTAAGCAATCTCGCGAGACTCCCCGTCGACGGCGGAATCATGCTGATCGTGATCTCGATGATACTGACGGTGATCTCCGGTCTGATCCCCTCCGGCATTGCCGCCAAAAAAGACCCCGTAGAAGCACTGAGGTCGGAATGAGACAAAAAAATCCTCTGTATTCGATTTGTTCTGTATCAGAACAGGTGTGCAGAGGATTTTTTGAGTGCAGAGTGCAGAGTTAAGAGTGCAGAGTTGATGAAGATTTTCTTCTCTTCGAGCAG
>CAZPPN010000446.1:0-1582 GCA_964588425.1 uncultured Ruminococcus sp.
TTGCGCTTTACGGTGACTTTGACGGCGGCGATAAGATCGGTTATGAAGTCTGCATCGACGAGTCAATCGGTCTCGCAAACAGATCAGGTGTGGTTGCATGGAATCCCGAGGGAATAGATACATGGACTTGTCCTGCATGCTTCGGTACACTCATCCTCGGTGATGAACCTGAGGCTGAAGCGGTAGGAGACTGCGGCGATGATCTTACATGGAAGCTCATGCCTGGCGGCAAGCTCGTCATCGAGGGCACAGGCGATATGTGGGATTACACAGAAGAAAAGCCCATGCTCACAGAAGAACAGAGAAATTCCGTAACATCGCTCGTTATCAACAAGGGCGTTACATATATCGGTGCAAACGCATTCGGTAACTTATATAACGTAAGAGGCAACCTTGTTATCCCAGACGGCGTTACTGATGTCGGCGAGGCAGCATTTATCGACTGCGGCTTCAACTATGTTATTGAACTTCCTGATACCCTTGAATATATCGGTGATTGGGCATTCGGCGGATGCGGCAGCCTTGACGGTGAGCTTACCATTCCCGACGGAGTAACATATATCGGTGCCTCCGCGTTCCTTGGCAGCGGTTATGACGGCGAAGTTGTAATTCCTGCAGGAGTTACATTCCTCGGCGAAGCTGCTTTCGCGTGCTGTTACGATCTCACATCCGTAAGATTTGCAGGTGATACACCTCCGGAAATCATGGTAAATGTATTCGGTGAGATGGACTCGCTTGAAGCCATATACGTACCCGCTCAGTCTTACAGCGATTATGTTGACGCACTTACAGATAAGGTCGAGACAAGCCTTATCAAGTACAATCTTCCGAGAGTTGAGGAAATCTGGCTTGAAGACGGCGTACTCTACTGGACAATTCCTGAGGGTATGAGCGAAACTTCTTATTTCCAGATTTTCAGAAGAACCAATTTTGAAGATACATATTCGGAATACGATTCCGTATCTTCCGATATCGATACTTACATTGACGAAAATGTCGAAGACGGCGCGGTATACTATTACCTTATCAGAGTAACAGATGAAAACTCCGCTGCGATTGAAGCTGAAGATTCCGAGGAAGTATCACAGCAGCGCGGATATATCGCATTCACTGAGATCGGTAAAACATTTGGCGGAAATCCGCTTGATGACGATAAGGCATATGCATACGAAAATGCGTTTGACAGCGATCCCGATACAGCTTATCTTTCAGCAGAAGCAGGGAATGACAGCGCAGCAGGCGTGATTCTTTCCGAGCCCGCAGAGCTTGAGGAAGTTCGCATCATTCCATATATTCCAAACGGATACAGCGGTATCAGACTTCTTGACGTCTCAGGTGAGATTTACTATGAGCATCCGATGAAAGAAACGGCAGACCAGCTTTTCGACTACAACGTAAATACAGAGTGGGTTACATATAATCCGACCGGGGCATACGTGATCTTCGCGCTTCCCGAAAGCGTATCAATTACCGGATACCAGATGGCTATCGGTACAGACACAGAGGAATATCCCGGCAGAAATCCCGAGTCGTGGTCAATTTACGGTACCAATGAGCTCAATGAAGTTACACTTCAGGGCGA
>CAZPPN010000447.1:0-1562 GCA_964588425.1 uncultured Ruminococcus sp.
TTGTCATATATACATCCACGGTACGTGTGCCCGATGCCGTTTCCGCATCCCAGAATTCGTCCATGAGCTGGGTGCGGGTGAAGGTCTTCTTGGGATAGGACAGCAGTTTATACAGCAGGTTGAATTCTCTTGTAGTCAGCGATATTTCCTCATCATTCAGATACGCGGTACGTTCGTCCATATCCATCGTAAAACTGCCGACGGTAAGTGTACGGCTGGATGCAATCTTCGCACGGCGGAGTAATGCCCCGATCCGCAGAAACAGCTCGTCAAGGTCGATGGGTTTTACCATATAATCGTCGATACCCACACGATAACCGCGCTGCTTGGAAGCAAAATCATCACGCGCGGTCATGAACAGGATCGGTATTTCTTCATTCAGCGAGCGTACCGATTTTGCAAATTCGTAACCATCGACACCCGGCATCATGATATCCGAAACGATCAGGTCGAACATGGTCTCATACATGGCATCGTAAGCCTCGTCAGCGCTCAGGCATCCGACAGCTTCGTAGCCGCTGTGATTCAGAAAGGAGCAGACCGAACGGTTCAGATCGCGGTCGTCCTCTACAACAAGGATTTTGAACATATGGCATCCCTCCGTGGGTATGTTTCACTTTGATGAGATTATTGTAGCATACAAATGTTAAAGTTTTGTTTGCGTTTCGGGAAAACTGCGAAAAAAAATACTGCAGAACAGGCGAATAATCCCACATAACAAAAACTCCCCTCAAACGGTATTTGCCGTCTGTGAGGAGTTTTTCGCTCTGATGAATTACATTTCCGCAGATGCAGCCGTTGTCCCGCGCTGTCTGAGAAAAGGCTTATCCGAGAATCTTTTTGAGATCTTCTTCGGGTGTGGAAACGGGTGCGATATTATAATGCTCTGCGAGGAAGTTCAGCACGTTCGGAGATACGAATGCAGGGAGTGACGGGCCGAGCAGAATATTCCTGATGCCGAGATGAAGAAGTGTGAGCAGGATGCAGACCGCTTTTTGTTCATACCACGAAAGTACCATGGAAAGCGGCAGATCGTTCACTCCGCATCCGAAAGCTTCGGCAAGTGCTGAGGCTACCTTGATCGCGCTGTACGCATCGTTGCACTGTCCCATATCCATGATGCGAGGGAGTCCGCCTATCGTTCCGAGATCAAGATCGTTGAATCTGTACTTACCGCAGGCGAGTGTCAGAATTACGCTGTCGGCAGGTGTCTGCTTTACGAACTCTGTGTAATAATTACGTCCAGGTTTTGCTCCGTCACATCCGCCCACAAGGAAGAAATGCCTGATCGCACCTGTTTTGACTGCTTCGATCACGGTTTCCGCCACGGAAAGAACTGCGTTATGAGCAAATCCCGTCATAACTTTCTCACCGCCGTTGATACCGGTAAAGCGCATATTCGTGGGATAACCGCCGAGTGCGAGAGCCTTTTCGATCACGGGTGTGAAATCCTTGTTTTCGCCGATGTGCACGATCTCGGGATATGAGACTACCTCGGTTGTGAACACTCTATCGGCATAGCTTTGCTTCGGCGGCATCAGGCAGTTGGTGGTAAAGAGGAT
>CAZPPN010000448.1:0-1557 GCA_964588425.1 uncultured Ruminococcus sp.
AGAAAGATGTCATCATCACCGGCGGTGAGAACCTCTACCCTGTTCAGATCGAAGACTTCCTCAGAAGAAACGACAAGATCAAGGACGTTGCTGTTATCGGTCTTCCCGACGAACGTCTGGGCGAAATCGCTGCGGCTATCATTGAGCTCAAGCCCGATGTTACAGCAGATGAAGCTGAAATCAACGAATTCTGTCTTGAACTTCCCCGTTACAAGAGACCCCGCAAGATCATCTTCGCAAATGTTCCGCGCAACCCCACAGGTAAGATCGAAAAGCCCAAGCTCCGTGAAATCTACTGCGGCAAGCGTCTTGTTGAGGCTCAGACTACCAGATAAATATGACCGGAATAAGTCTCAAAAGACATACTGTGCGTGATATTCTTCTCATGCATACCGAGAGATATCCGATGATAACGCCGTGTGATGCTGTTAAGCTGATTTATCAATCCGTTTTCGGCCCCGGGCATCTGATTTCTGATCCTGCATCCGCACTCGAATATCTTGAACGAGAAATGTCTTCAGTTTCCGCTGTCCCTTTTCCTCTGACTGAGGAGATCGGCGGCGGATTCTCGCGTATGTATCTCTCGGATATTGACGGTCTTACACATGAAGAGTCGGTCCGGCTTATCGGAAAGATGTTTCTCTGCTCCGCCGATAATTTATACGGATCGGACGAGCTTTTCGTTTCACAGCTTGATGAACTTAGGTCTGCTTCTCTTCAAGGAATTATACCGTTTTCTTTGCGTGAGCTGGATGAGTATCTTGCATCCTTCTCAGCGGGGGGAATCCGCCCTGTCAGCCACAGCGAGATTTACAAAAGCGCGTATCACCCTGCTTACCGCGTTGTCCGCAGTGAATATGCGACTCTTCTTCCGATCATTATCGATCTTATCAGCAAAGGCAGCGGTATCATAGCTATTGACGGTTATTGCGCTTCCGGAAAATCGACTATTGCACGAAGCCTTGCATCCGTTCTTGATGCGAATCTGATACATATGGATGATTTCTTCCTGCCGCCCGAAAAACGGACTGAGGAAAGATACAGCGAACCGGGCGGAAATGTTGACTACGAGAGATTCAAAGCTGAAGTTGCAGATCATCTGAATGACGAAGTGTTTGAATACGGTGTTTTTGATTGTTCCGTTATGAAGATTTCCTCAACTGTTTCGATAAGCAGGCGTGACTTCACAATTATCGAAGGCTCTTATTCCATGCATCCGTATTTCGGAGATTATGCCGACATCACAATTTTTGTTGAAACTTCATCAGATGAGCAGATTGAACGCATACGAAAACGCGACGGTGATAGATATCTTTCTATGTTTACAGAGCGCTGGATTCCGTTTGAGAAGAAGTACGAATCGGCTTACGGGATTAGACGTCGTGCGGATTATTTGATTGAAACCTGATATAATACGGCATTCATGTATTTGTATGCCGTATTTATTTTTCAGATTTTTCTAAAAAGCTATTGCAAAATTTCATTCTGTGTGGTATAATATTTAATATGATTGGTAACAGATCATACGCAGAGATATCGAAGTGGTCATAACGGGGC
>CAZPPN010000449.1:0-1554 GCA_964588425.1 uncultured Ruminococcus sp.
TCGCGGTATATTTTATTTCATTAAATAATGTATATTACCAGCCGAGAGACTTGAGATATTCGCGGCTTGTCTTGATGGATTCCATACGGGAGATACCCATTGACGGCTCGTCCTGCTCAACTACAACCCACTTTGCACCTGCGTTTACAGCAGCTTCGAGGATAGCGGGCATATTCTGCATACCGTGACCTGAAGGACGGAATTCAAATGAAGAGGGTTCGTCGTTCTCTTCTTCATCAAGACCGATGAGCGCGTAGAGGTGCTTCGGGAGCTTTCCTTCGATGTGGAAATCCTTGAGGTGAACAACGGGAGCGCGTCCGGAATACTTCATTATATAATCAGCCGGAACTTCACCGCCGATGTTTACCCAGCAGGTGTCAAGCTCGGTCTGGAGATACTCGGCAGGTACTTCCTTGTAGAGGATATCGAGACCGTATTCACCGTCAACCTTTGTGAATTCGAAATCATGGTTGTGATAGAGAAGCTGGATTCCGAATTCCTTGGCGATCTTTCCGAGCTCTGCGATTGTCTTTATAGTTTCACGGAACTTTTCGGCGCCGGGGCGTCTTTCTTCGGTAACGTAGGGAACAGCCGCGAACTTGCATCCGATCTTTGCATAATCCGAAAAAGTCTTGTGAGGATCGGCGATCATCTCATCAAGCGGAATATGAGCCGATACGGGAACGAGCTCAAATGCGTCAAGAAGTCCTTTGATATAATCGGGAGAGAGACCGTAAAGTCCCGCGAACTCAACGCCGCTGTATCCCATTTCCTTGATCTTGCGGAGAGTTTCTGCAAGATTCTTTTCAGCATCTTCACGGACAGAGTAGATCTGCACTGCAACAGGTAATGCCATAATGATTCCTCCATATTGAAAGGTTATAATTACATTAATAATATTGTAATGTAACTGCAAAGCAAAGTCAATAGTTTTTTGAAATTTTATGCCATCATTTTGGTGATGTTTTTGCATCGGTCGATGGGATTTGGAATTTACCGGTAAATTGATACAATGTGAAGTAAAAATTAACGAAATAAAGTACGTAAATATTGTCATATTTATCAATTGACTTTAGGTGAAATATAAATTATAATAAATTAATAATATTCAAAAATATTAGGTATGTCTGAAAAATTGGTGCAAAATTAAAGAAAGGTATGGTTAAAAGAGATGTCAAACAGCTACATTGACTCCAAGTTCGCTTACGAAGGTCTCACTTTCGACGATGTCCTCCTCATTCCCGCAAAGAGTGAAGTTCTCCCCGGTACAGTATCTCTCAAAACAAAACTCACAAACAAAATCACGCTCAATATTCCGCTTATGAGCGCTGCAATGGATACGGTTACCGAATACGCTCTGGCTATCGCAATGGCACGTGAAGGCGGCATCGGCATCATTCACAAGAATATGTCTATCGAACAGCAGTGCGATCAGGTTGAACGTGTAAAAAGAAGTGAAAACGGCGTAATCACAAATCCCTTTTATCTCCATCCCGATAATTATGTATACGAAGCTGACGAGCTTATGGGCAAGTACAAGATTTCCGGTGTGCC
>CAZPPN010000450.1:0-1544 GCA_964588425.1 uncultured Ruminococcus sp.
ACGGACATCGGATGCTGTACGGTTTCTGCTGTCTGTTGCTGTTTCAACGATGACTGCAACACCGCTCGGTCCGTAGCCTTCATAAACGATTTCTTCGTACTGAACGCTGTCTGCTCCGAGAGCTTTCTTGATAGCGCGTTCGATATTATCGTTAGGAACGTTGTTATCCTTAGCCTTCTGGATAAGATCACGGAGCTTGCCGTTTACGCTGGGATCTCCGCCGCCTTCACGTACGCAGATCTGAATTTCTTTACCGATTTTTGTAAAGATCTTACCTTTCTGGGCGTCTGTCTTTGCCTTTTTATTCTTAATATTATTCCATTTGCTGTGTCCTGACATTTTTAACCTCTTATATAAAAATTAGATCTTTTCGGGTGTCTTCATGCAGATAAGACCGAGAGCAGTCTTGAGAATTCCGCCTGCTGCTTTAGTAAGACGGACGCGGAATCTGCGCATATCATCGTTTTGCGCTGTAACGATCGGGCAGTCACGGTAGAATCTGTTGAACGCTGTGCAGACTTCGATGATATAACGTGTGATATTGGACGGCTCATATTCATCGATAGCCGCGGCAACCTTTTCGGGGAATCTTGAGAGAGTCTTGAGGAGCGCTTCTTCACTTTCGTGAGTACACGTACCGCCAACGCCTTCGATTCCTGCTTCTTTTGCTTTCTCGAGGATACTGCACGTTCTTGCGTAAGTATACTGTGCATAAGGACCTGTGCTTCCCTCAAAACTGAGAGCCTGTTCAAGTGTGAAGTTGATATCCTTAATTCTGCTGTTATAGAGATAGTTGAATACGATAGCACCGACACCGACAGCTTCAGCAACATCATCCTTGTTGTCGAGATCGGGGTTCTTTTCCCTCATAATTTCTTCAACCTTTTCGATTGACTGACGGAAGAGATCCTTGAGGAGTACAACATTACCGGTTCTTGTAGCGAGTTTTGCACCGCCGATGGAAACAGTACCGTACGGAACGTGTACAAGCTGATCAACCCAGTCATAGCCCATGAGTTCCATTACCTTAAACCACTGAGCGAAATGGAGACTCTGTCCTGCGGATGTAACGTAAATGCATTTATCGAAGTTGAAATTATCTTTTCTGTATACAGCCGCGGAGATATCTCTGGAGGGATAGAGCGATGCTCCGTCTCTCTTGAGGATAAGGCATGGCGGCATATCATATTCGGAAAGATCAACGATCGACGCGCCGTCATCAAGTTTGAGAAGATTCTTCTCTCTCATAATTTTGATCTGTGCATCCATTTTGTCAGAGAAGAAGCTTTCACCCATATAATAGTCGAATGTGATGCCGAGCTGTTTATAGGTTACGTTATATTCCTTGAGGCTGATATCGAGGAACCACTTCCACAGTTCGATGTTCTCTGGATCGTGTTCTTCGAGCTTTTTGAATTCAGCTCTCGCTTCGTCATTGAGTGAAGGATCCTTTTCGGCTTCTTCGTGGAACTTTACGTAAAGCTCTACAAGGCCATCACAACCCTTCTCTTCCACATATTCCTTATTGCCCCAGCGCTTGAAAG
>CAZPPN010000451.1:0-1534 GCA_964588425.1 uncultured Ruminococcus sp.
GTAATCTTTACATTTCCGCCGAAATAGCGGTACATTGTCGCTTCAAACTCACTCTCGGGTATGATCTGTGTAATATTGTACCCGGGATATTCTTTTTCAGCCTTGTTTATCAGATCGGTATTTCCGGAATACTTGGAATATCCGGTCTCGAGCATATAACTCAGCACGGCGTCACGGTATGCTTTTATGGCGTCTCCCATTTTCTCGAAAGTCTGAAGCGCGGTTGAATCCGTGATAAGAATATCGAGCAATTGTTCAAGCTCTGCCGCTTTTTCGCTGTCAGTTTCGTGTGTCTGAGAAATTTCCTCACCCATGTAGTCGTATGTATCGAACCCGAGTTTGTCAAGAATTCCGCAGGAAGTCAGAATAAACAACGGTATGATCACAGAGATCGTTCTAACTATTTTCATTTGATCTCCTGTTTACTTTTAATATTGTTCATCACGACACTTTTGACATCGGCGTACATATAAAGCGATCCAAGGCACACAAGCGGAATTTTCTCCCGTGCGGCATACTCCATCGCGGCTCTGACTCCATCATCAATGCTGTCAAACGAATGTGCATCAACGCCGAACGATCTGAATTCACTCTCAACTCCTGTCGAATCGAGCGATCTTTCATTTGCAGGAGTAACCGTACATACACGGCGTGCGCAGGCTGACAGAAGCTCTATCATCTCGAGGTGATCCTTGTCAGCCATGACTCCCATGAGAAGAATCACGCGTCCGTCATCTGTCAGAGGTGAGAGATAATGCGAAATATTCTCGACCGCGCCTCTGATTCCCTGGAGATTGTGCGCGCCGTCATATATCACGAGCGGATCGTCGGACAACGTCTCAAATCTTGCTTTCCATTCGGCTTTCACAAGTCCTTTGTCAACCGATTCATCCGAGATCTGCACTCCGATTTCCCTAAGCACATCAACAGCAGTCAGAACAGTTGCGGTATTTCTCGTCTGATACAGTCCGCGCAGGCTGATTGTCACTTTTTTCCCGCCGAAATCGAATGTTGTTCCGCCGAGTGATGTTTTTATATCGGATATTGCAGAAAAATCTGTGCGGCGGTAAGGAGATTCCATTTTTTCCGCAGTCGAACGGATCACTTCTTCCGCATCGCTGTCCCCTTCACCGAAAACAACTGGAACAGATTTTTTGATAATTCCTGCTTTTTCGGCTGCGATCTTTGCTGTTGTATCGCCGAGGATAGCCGTGTGATCTCTGTCGATGCCCGTTATGATAGAGATCACGGGTGTTTTTATCACGTTTGTTGAATCGAGTCTGCCACCAAGTCCGCATTCGAGCACGACATAATCGCAGTTCATTCTCTTGAAATATACGAAAGCTATCGCTGTGATAAGCTCAAATTCCGTAGGGGAATCTTTCATCATATCGGCGTACTGCTTCACATATTCGGTATCGCGTGCGAGGTCATCGTTTGGGATATCCTCACCGTTGAGCATAATACGCTCGTTGAACCGCTCTATAAACGGGGATGTATAGAGTCCGACGCGGTATCCCTGCTCAACAAGTAT
>CAZPPN010000452.1:0-1523 GCA_964588425.1 uncultured Ruminococcus sp.
CGATTTCGGGAACAACACCACCGTAGAGCGCGTGAATTGCGATCTGGGATGAAACAATATTGGACAGAACCTCAAGACGGTTTTCTTCAGCAAAAAGTACCGCCGCTGAGGTTTCGTCACATGAGCTTTCAATAGCAAAAATATACATAATTAATATTATTTCCTTTGGAGTTGATTAGACGTTTGTCTTATTGTATGCCGATCGTTTTCTGCATCAGAACAGCATCTTCAACCGGCTTGGTATAGTATCTGCGGCGTTTTCCGATAATCTCGAAACCGTATTTTTCATACAGCGAACGTGCAGGTGTGTTTGATTCCCGTACTTCAAGAAATATGCGCTCGACATTGTTCCGGCCGGCAAGATCAATCATGTGATCCATAAGATAAGAGCCGATACCGTGTCCTCGGTGTTTCTCATCCACAGCAATGTTGAGAAGTTCAGCTTCACCGGCTATTATAAGAACACACATAAAGCCGCATATACCGTCATTTTCGTCCTCAGCCGCGCATATTGATATATTGGGTGAATCAACAGCATCGCAGAAGCTCTTTTCCGACCACGGGCAGCTGAATGAAGAGTTTTCTATTTCAAGAATTCTGCCTATATGACTGTGATTTGCGTAAATCAGTTTCATATTGTCAGTTGAGTTTGATATATTCGTCGAGAAGGTCTCCGATCATAACGCTGTGCTTGGTGTTGCGATCGTAGATAAATTTGCCCTCGGGGAACTCGCCGAACGTAAGATTGTAATAAAGGAACGGATAGTTTTCGTCTGAGTGGAATTTCAGCTCAAATGTGTGTACAGCGTCAACAAGAGGCCATTCAGCATATTCGCCGTTTTGGAAAATATCAATTACGGCATTGATAACCTCTTTGTCTTCGACAGTCGCGATGGAATATGTAATCTCCTCGTTTGAGCATACGTAGATCTTGTCGGGATCAAGTTCAACAAGAGTAGGAAGAGTATAGTCATCCGAGTAAAATACAGTAGTTGCGCTTCCTGCATACGCCTGAGAGAGCCACTCTTTGGCGTCAACACCCTCGATCTGATAGAGAGTCATTTTGGATTTCTCATAGTAAGCGTATGCTTCACCGAGCGATACAGGTTCATATGTAGTCGGCGCGGGGGTGTATGCAAGTCCAAGACGTTTGTTGATCATTTGTCCTTCTTCGTATTTCAGATTGACAAGCGTGCCGGAGCAGGATGTCATAACAGCAGCAGACGCAAGCAGACAAATTATGTTTCTGATTGATTTTTTCATTTTTTCAGTAGTCCTCCGAAAATTTTCGCGATCAATATCCCAATACACCGGATAAGCTGTCATCGTCGTCTATCCAGTCGGATGTGTCTATTTCACGGTACTCGTCCGCGGTATCACGGATAAACACCTTGGAAATACCTGCGTTGAGAATCAGCTTTTTGCACATCATGCAGGAGTTTGTTCCTGCAATTACATCACCGGTTATAGGATCTGTACAGCACATATAAAGAGTAGAGCCGAGCATCTGGTCACGGGGAGCG
>CAZPPN010000453.1:0-1511 GCA_964588425.1 uncultured Ruminococcus sp.
ACATTGCAAATCATTCGGAAAATACTCCGTGGTACGATGGAGCAAATGTACTTGAACAGCTTGATCTCTTCTGCGGCGGTGAGAGTGTGGATGACAAGCCGCTCAGAATCCCGGTACAGGATGTCTACAAGTTTACCGAAGGCGGTGACGACAGACGAATTGTTGCGGGACTTTGTGAATCAGGTTCGCTTGAAGCAGGTGACGAAGTGATCTTCTATCCCTCGGGAAAGACTACAAAAGTCAAGAATCTTGAAGAATGGTTCATGGATCCCACTGAAGACAAGATGCCCAAGAAATTCACACAGGGCAAGTCATGCGGATTCACCACAACAACACAGATTTACGTCCACCGAGGTGAGATCGCCTGCAAGGTCGGAGAGCCTGCCCCTGTTGTCGGAAGAAGATTCCGCGCAAGTATGTTCTGGCTCGGCAAGACTCCGCTGACAGTCGGAAAGGAATACATCATCAAGTCATGCACCGCAAAGACGAACTGCCGTATTGTCAAGCTGCACAGCGTTCTTGACGCGTCATCGCTTGACAAGAAAACTGATCCTGATATTGCAAACAAGCATGATATTGCAGACTGCACGATCGAATGTGACCGTGACATCGCGTTTGACATCGGCGGATCAATCCCCTCTACCGGTCGTTTTGTAATCGTTGACAATTACGAGATCTCGGGCGGCGGTATTATTACGGAAGCGCTTTCGTCATCCCTGTCAGACATGAACAAGTCGAGTGCGGCTGTTACTGCTGTCGAAAGAGCGAAGTATCTGTCACAGAAGCCGGTCATTGTTTCGGTTGACGATGAAGAATACGGACACACACTTGAGCGCGCGCTGTTTGAGGAAGGACGGATTCCTTACTATGTATCGCATCTCTCCGATGAGCAGAAGAATGTTCTCATGTATGCAGGACTTATCGTTATCACACAGGGTGACGGTGAGCTGATTGCCTCGGGAGACATCGGGGATGATATCTCAGCGATTCTTCTTGCGAGCGACAATGCTCTTGAGATTTGATGTAATTTAATATAACGGAAAAAGGTGTACCCGATTATTTGGATACACCTTATTTTGTTCACTTATTGATTTCTTTCGGAAACTCGATTCCGTTCTGTCTGCGTACTTCATCCATAAGTCTGAGGGTGATTTTTGTAATTCCGTTATATCTGTCGGGCATCATCTCCCCGTTTACACAGCGGACAAAATCAGTGACCTCGTAGATCATATTATTCTCCGGTCTTTCGGTAATAATATTCATTACTTCTCCGCTGCGAAGTTTCAGTTCAGCAGATTCGAGGGTTGAGACTTTGCTGATCGACAGATACCCATCCTCTCCGGTGATAACCGATGGGTTGACGGAATCCGTGATTTTTGAGTAGACGACTTCAACCTGACAATCTCCGTAATCAAGGAAAACGCTTCCCATGCCTTCCATTCCGTTATGCAGGATTACCGACTTTGAATAAAGTGATTCGGGTTCACCGAAAAGTTTTACGGCGCATTGCA
>CAZPPN010000454.1:0-1509 GCA_964588425.1 uncultured Ruminococcus sp.
AAACCGTGTCGCCCTCGTCAGAGCTTGCGAGTATCATTTTTGCAGTCAGCTTTTCGGGTTTCTGAGTCGGGTGCGCTGTGTTTTCTGCCATCGACCAGAACGGAACGGTAATGTCATCCCAGAAATTTGAAGGACAGGTATCGCGGAATTTTCCGTCAGGGGTTTCGGTCCAGTCTTTTGCTTCACCGTTGTCGCGGTAAGGTGCTAAAACCCGTCTTCTCAGCTTCACAGCATCGAGATTGAACTTGTATCCGCTTCCTTTTGAGGCGAACCAGATGTCTTCCATGCTGTTCTTCCAGTTCGATTTTGCGCCGCGGCCTTTCTCTCTCTGCCATGTGATCCTGCTGCGTATATCAAAAAATTCACCGAGTACCCGTCCGATGATGAGACTGCTCTCCCAGTCACAGCAGACGTACACCGAGCCGCCGTCTTTGATCAGTGGATAAGCAAGCTCCAGCCAGCGCCGGGTGTAGTTTTCGTATTCCGATGCTTCTTTTTTTGAAAAGACAGTTTCTCCGAATGACTTGGTGAGGTTGTACGGCGGATCTGCGATCATGAGATCAACGTATTTTTCGGGCAGCAGCGGCATTACGTCAAATGTATCGCCGATTATTGTTTTGTCAAGCACACATTCGGCAGAGCTTAGTTTTTCACTCACACGGACACACCGTCCGAGATATTTTTGCCCTGCTTCAACCGTAGTGTCAATGGTTTTGTTTCGTCCTGCTTTGATTTCAGCCATATCCGTGTCCAGCCTTTTATCCTTGATGATAAAATTATATATCAGGTTATTCCGTCAGTCAACTGTATTTTGTAAAAACCTATTTTCTTGCTCTTTTTACCGAGTTTTTGCGCGGCTTTTTCTCTTTTCTGTGCCCGATAACCGCACCTGCAGCGGACGCCGGTACGATCAGCAGAAGAAAAATCAGCGAATACGGCATCTCGATTCCGGAATCATACAGCGGAAGAGCAGAGATGCAGAAAACAATAAGCGTCGTGATTAACCCCGACAGACATCCCGAGACAATGCCGTCGCCACTGAGCTTTACCGCAGAGATACCGCCGATCATTGAGCTGAGATAGAGCGCACACATCGACAGCGGACGGATAAGCGAGTCGGGATCGGCTGTCGAATAAGCTATTGCACAGAACAAAAGAAGCAGCAGAAGCGCGGATACCAGCCATGAGACCTGTGAGAGCAGGCAAGACACAAAGATGCTGCGGTCTGCTTTTTCACGTTTTTTCATATTACCTCCGTATCGTAATTTACAGATTCTGTAAGATTCTATTCGCGGAGCAATATTATAATTCCAAAAAAACGAAAAGCTGCAGCGAACACATCAATCCGATGAGGCTGCAGCCGTTATTCGATAAATCAGTCAGCGTCTTCTGCCTTTACGTCAACATTGCGTACGGCAGTCTTGCGAATTCTGATCTTGTTTCTTCCGTTGCTTGTTTCGATAAGAAAAGTTTCATCCTTGATGGAAACGATATTGCCGATGATTCCTC
>CAZPPN010000455.1:0-1507 GCA_964588425.1 uncultured Ruminococcus sp.
GGTGCTGTTGACAAAGTAAAGAAACATTCATACCAAGAACACAAAGATATGGTAAAATAAAAGAAAACATAGTGAGGTGCTTGATATGATGGATCGAGAAAAAGGAGCACAGCAGAAACTCCTTTGTGTAACAATGGAATCGTTAATGCCGGAAAAGCATTTTCTGCGGGATTTGGATCGACTGGTGGATTTCAGCTTTGTGTACGACAAGGTGGAATCGCTGTACTCGCATACAGGCAGGCGTTCCGTTGATCCTGTCGTGATCGTAAAAATGATGCTGCTCGGATATCTGTACGGAATAGATTCCGAACGCCGTCTTGAACAGGAAGTACAGGTCAATATTGCTTTCCGCTGGTTTCTGCGTATTGATCTTGATGAACCGGTACCGGATCACTCAACATTTTCTCAGCTGCGCCGCCGTAAATTCAACGGAACATCCCTGTTTGAGGATATCTTCACGGAAGTGGTACGTCTTTGTATCAGCCATGGATTGATCACCGGAAAACTTCTGCTTACAGATTCGACCCACGTTCGTGCCAATGCCCGAAACGATCTTTATGAAACTGTGACTGTCACAGAAGAGCCGACCGTCTATATCAAGCGTCTGAATGAGAAAGCGGTACAGGACGGTTTACTCAGCGAAGATTATGCGGAACGAATGACACCCGAAACCAGAGAAATCAAAAGAAGCACGACAGACCCGGACAGTGGCTTCATGAATCGCCCCGGCAAACCAACCGGCTTTCATTATCTGGATCACCAGACCTGTGACAGTGAGCACGGACTCATCACGGATGTTTTTGTGACGCCCGGAAATGCCGGTGACTGTTCCGTTCATTCCGAGAGAATACAGCATCAGATCGATAAATTCCACTTTGAAACAGAAGCAGTCAGTGCCGACCGTGCGTATGACTGTGCTGAAATCCACGCAGATATGCTTGCAAGAGGGATAAAGACCTATATTGCTAAGAGAAAGTCAAACAGCGGTAAAACCGGATTGTTTTCCGTTGATGATTTTTTATACAATGAAGAGAGCAATACCGTGATATGTCCGCAGGGAGAACACCTGCATTTCAGTTACTACTCTCCCAAGGACGGAGTGAGACACTACCGATGCAAAACGGAACTCTGTCAGAACTGCCCCTTGAAGAAGAATTGCATAAGTGACAAGAGCAAGCATCGGATGGTGCATCTTCCGTCGCTGAGAGAGGCATCTGAAAAACAACACCGGAGCGACGGAACAGAGGCATACAAAGAAGCTTTACGGCTGCGGCAGATCTGGTGCGAGGGGAATTTCTCACATCAGAAAGCCAATCACAATCTGAAGCGGATACGCATGAGAGGTTTAGGCAAAGCAACGGTGCATTGCCTTCTTTCGGCAACCGCATTTAACCTGAAACGCATGGTAAGGCTGCTGACACAGCCGCTGCTGTTTCTTGTATATCTGCTTTATTCGCTTGCGGATATGCTTTATCGGTCTCTTTGGTGGCTGTTTGTCAACAGCACC
>CAZPPN010000456.1:0-1507 GCA_964588425.1 uncultured Ruminococcus sp.
TTCTTCATCACCGACCTCGCATTCGCATATTGGTACACCGGCGAGGAAAAATATTTCACAAAAGCCCGTGAGCTGATGTTTGCAAAGGTCAATGTCGACCGATGGTTCTCCGAGGAGTATAACGAAAACTCCTACGCAGGCTTCGATATCAGAACCGCCCTTGAAACAAGTGTAAAGTGCGTCGATATGGCATACGGCATTTCCCTCTTCGGCGACGTTCTCACACCGGAAGACAGAGATTTCCTCATCGCAAAAGTGAACGAGCTTGGTATTCAGCCTGTTCTCGAAGACTGGGTACTCCCCGGAAAGAGAATGCACGCACTCGATACAATGGGACACAACTTCTGGGTTATCACAATTTCCGGTGCAGCCACAGCCACAACTGTGATGAAGGATTATCTCCCCGATGCAGACAAAATCCTCGATCAGACAATCTACGCGATCAAAGCATGGTTTGAGTATCCCGGCAATCCCATGAACTCCAAGCCCATGAACATCGCTGACGGCGGCTATTACGAATCTGTCGGATATGCCGATTTCGCATTCCACGAATACCTCAAATTCGCAGTAGTATATCAGCGGATCACAGGAAATCACCCGTTCGATGACACGGACATCATTGCATCTGTCGTTGATTTCTTCATTAATACATACTATCCCGCAGAAACCGAGGATCTTTGCCCCGGATTCGGCGATTCAGGCGGAAAAGGCACTGTCTGCACTCCCCTGTTCGCTGTACGCTACGGAATCTGCACACCCCAGATCCGTTGGTATATGCAGTCGAGAGTGGAACACTCCGCTGAACGGCTCTTCCTGCTTCTGATATGGGACGAAGTATTCACTGGAGAAGCTGAAAAGCCTGCGAACCTCTCGAAATGCTGGGAAGATATGGGATGGGCAACATTCCGTGACAGTTGGAATAAAAATTCCGCTATGCTCGCGATCAAATGCGGCGACACATGGAACCACGCTCATGCCGACTGCACAAACTTCATCCTACTCAGAAACGGCAAGCCCGAAATCTACGACTCACTCGTAAACGGCTACTCAAATCCGCTCTATCAGAGCTACTATGTCACCTCGCAGGCGCACAATGTTCTCCTCTTCAATGACAAAGGACAGGACTACCGCGACAACTACAAGAACCACGCAAAAGTGCCCGGCAGACTCCTCAACTATACTGATGACAACGGATTCCGCTACGTTGTTGCCGACGGTACAGGCCCGATGGGACGCTGGTTCCGCAAGCACCACAGACATTTCCTCTGGATGGATGATTTTATCCTTATCTACGACGACGTCGAGTGCTATGAATGCGGTAAGGTATCGTTCCTGCTCCATGCGATCGAGAACAACTGCTTCCGTATGCTCTCGCCTCACACCATTGAGGAAAAGAAGGGATACAGACACTCCGACCACAGCGAAAGAAAATATCTTTCCTACAATACTCACACCGATGACGAATCTCACGCAAAGTTCTGCGCTGTTATGCTTCTTGACGAAACTC
>CAZPPN010000457.1:0-1505 GCA_964588425.1 uncultured Ruminococcus sp.
CTACCTTGATGACGCGGCTCAGTTTGATGCAGGCAATATCAGCATAGAGATACTCGATGTGTTTGAATTTGAGTACAGTGATCTCAATGATTCCAGCCTGATAACACGCATTGAAGTCGGGGATACATCTTTGCTTGTGACGGGTGACGCTGAAGCTGCGCTGGAAGAGTATATTTTGGAAATTGATGCGGACAGCCTCGACTGCGATATACTCAAGGTAGGTCATCACGGATCATCTTAATCGACGACCGCCGAATTTTTGAACGCCGTATCACCCGATCAAAGCGTGATCTCGTGTGGCAGAAATAATTCATACGGTCATCCTACCAACGAAGTTCTCGACCGGCTTGAAGAATACGGAACGCTGATTTACCGTACAGACAGAGAAGGAACGGTAATTCTCCGCGGTGAGATAAGTGAAAAAACAGAATAAACCAAAAACGGCAAAAACCCGTATGGGCAGATACGGGCAGCCGATATGGATTGTAAGGCATCATTGTTCAATCGAACAGCGGTGCCTTTGGCTTTTATACAGCATCACTTGATTTTGTACTTCAGTCTCAGATTGTCCGCAATCATCGCAATAAACTCGGAGTTTGTCGGCTTGCCGCGACTGTTCTGGATCGTGTAGCCGAAATATGAGTTGAGAGTGTCGATATCGCCTCTGTCCCATGCTACCTCAATCGCGTGACGGATCGCTCGCTCGACACGGGATGTGGTTGTCTGGTATTTCTTGGCAACGGACGGGTAGAGTACCTTTGTTACCGAGTTGATTATATCGCTGTCCGATATCGTCATCAGAATCGCTGTTCTGAGATACTGCTCTCCTTTGATGTGAGCCGGAACACCGATCTGATGTATGATTCTCGTCACCTGCGTTTCAATATCATACGGTATCTCGCCGCCCGATGCCGATGCGCTTTCATCACTCTGACTGCGGATTATGGATGCGCCTCTGTTTTTCAGAATTGTGTTTATTCCCTCACAAAGCTGTTCGTAGTCGACAGGCTTGGTAAGACAGAGCGATGCCCCTGCGCGGTTTGCTTCCATGAGAACATTCGGTGCGGCTACCTGAGATATGATCACGAATGAAGGGATGTTTCTGCACGATTCTTCGGCTTTCTTCATCAGCGCGATGCCGTCAATTACGGGAAGCCATATATCGGCTATGACTATGTCGTAATTCTGCCGTGATATAATTCTCAGCGCTTCATCTCCGCTGCTCACTTCGTCAACAACAGCTCCGCCGGCAGAAAGAATCTCGCGGCAGCGGTGTCTGATTTCAGCGTTCTCATCCGCAACGAGTATCTTCTTCTCCTTATCTATTCTGTCATACTTTACGTTTCTTTCGATCTTGTCCATTTGCTTGACCATGCCTTTCCAATCTGTGTTTGTGTATTGATAAATGTAAATCATTACCATTTCGCGGTATTTGTATTTTACCATATTATGCCAAATATTTCAAGTGCCGCGAGCGATAAAAAATTTACAAAAATTACCACATT
>CAZPPN010000458.1:0-1501 GCA_964588425.1 uncultured Ruminococcus sp.
CCCTTGAGGGATTTTTCCGCTTTGAGCGAGTAATACCAGTCGTCGCCCTTCCAGCCGCGTACGTAGTTCCACTCGTTGAGGATCGACTCGGTTTCGGCAATGCCGTATTTGTCGAGCAGGGTGCGCACTCTTTGTGCCTTCTCGGCGACGAGCTTGGGATCGTTTTTATAGACGTGCCACGAGAAGAAATCAAGAGGTGCGCGGAGCTGTGCCAGAAAATCCTCCGCCCAATCGAGCTTGCCCGCGAGCGCGGGGCCGCCGATTCTGAGGTGCGGGAAACAACCTTTAAGGTGAGCGAGCGCAATATTGAAAAATTCAAAAAATTCCGCTTTTGTGCCGCCCCAGCATCTCTTGTTGTCAGAATCATCTTCTTCAAGATCCGGCTCGTTCCAGATTTCCCAGTACGGCATATCATATCGGAAGCCGTCTGCCCAGCCTTCGGTATAGTGACGGATAATATGTTCACAGATAACCGCCCACTTATGAAAATCTTTCGGAGGAAGTGTGCCGTATTTCTTAATCTCGTGCTCAATACGGTTTCCGAGGCGGTAGAATGTTCTGACGCCCGCCAGTTCGGTGACGCGGATATACTCGTCGGTCATTGCGAAGTCATACGATGCGGGATCGCATGGATCTGCGTCAAAATCGGAAAAAATTGCGATGACGTCAACGGTATGCTCTCCGCCGTAAGTTGAACAGAAAGATGCGTCATGGTTGCGTGCATACGGGATACCTGCTTCTACAAAAGCGTCGATATTGGTAACGCGCTGATCTGCTTTGAATTTATACACGGGACCGTTATTCACCGCGTGCATGGGCTTTACTCTGCCCTCAGACATGGAAAAGTCAACTTTGATATTTGTCATAGCTTTACTCCTTAATTATTTTTAATTATTTCCGTCGGTCACACCGATGCCGCTGCTTCACCTGCCGCTTTGCCTGTTGAGAACGCGAGCTGGAGGTTATAACCGCCGGTATATGCGTCGATATCTATGAGTTCACCGCAGACGAAGATTCCTGGGAATGCTTTAAGCTCCATTGTCTTGGGGCTGATTTCCCTGACATCAACGCCGCCGGATGTGATTATGGCTTCGTCGATCGGTCTGAATGCGGACGGGGTAATTCTGAACTCTCTGAGCGCGTCGACGAGTGCCGATCTTTCCTCGCGTGTGATCTCGCCTGTTTTCTTGCGCTCGCTGATACCCGACTGTGCGATGACGTAGGGGATGAGCTTTTTCGGCAGGAGATCATCGAGGGAATTGACGAAATCCTTTGCGGAATATTTTGCGAAATCGGAGAGCACGCGCCTGTCAAGCTCATCTCTGTCGAGAGCCGGTTTGAGGTTAAGTCTGAGGGAATACTCGCCGATGGGATATTTCTGCATATTTGCTGAAGCTGAGAGCACGAGCGGTCCGGACACGCCGAAGTGGGTCATGAGCATCTCACCCATCTCGGACCAGACCTCTTCATCCCCGTGGTAAGCGGTGAGCGTGACGTTTTT